>JABURS010000031.1:0-55960 GCA_014762505.1 Chromatiales bacterium
TGATATTTTGCCAAATATCCACTTCAGAGTGGTCTACTTATTGGGGAAGCTTACGCGTGCATGTGGCATCTCCTTCTGATTGCGGTTGGTGAGAGGGCTGGCGAGGCACGCCGGTGGCGGGCCGTGGCTGGCGGGATGATTTCGGACCAAAGCAAATGATAACCATTCGCATTAAAAATGCAAGCGGCCTGCTGCCGGGCATGAAAAACGCGCCTGATGAGGCGCGTTTCGGTGTATCCCGGGTTGTGGCCGCTGACTAGAGCTGCGACTGGAGGTAGTTCTGCAGCCCCAGCTTCTCGATGAGGCCGAGCTGCTGCTCCAGCCAGTAGGCGTGGTCTTCCTCGGTGTCCTTGAGCAGTACCTCGAGGATCTCGCGGGTCTGGTAGTCCCGTTCGTCCTCGCAGATGGCGATGGCCTGCTTGAGGGCGGCATCCACGGCATATTCCACGTCGAGATCGCATTGCAGCATCTCCGGGACGGTCTTGCCGATGCGCAGGGGATCGATGCGGGACAGGTCGGGCGTTCCTTCCAGGAAGAGCATGCGGCGGATCAGCGCGTCGGCATGCTGGCCTTCCTCCACGGACTCGTGGCCGATGCGTTCGGCCAGCCGGGTGAGCCCCCAGTCTTCGTACATGCGGGCATGGGTCAGATACTGGTCGCGGGCGGCAAGCTCGTTGCGCAGCAGGATGGCGAGCTGTTCGAGTACTTTGGCACTGCCTTTCATGATTCCGGTCCTCCCTCGTTCTGTATCCGGCTCAGCTCTGGGACTGCAGGTAGTTCTGCATCCCCAGGTGTTCCATCGACCACTGCTGGGTCTCCAGCCAGTCGATATGCTCTTCGGTCTCTTCCAGGAGGTCTTCCACCAGCTCGCGGCTGATGTAGTCCTGCGCGGCCTCGCACTGGGCGATGATCTCCACGAGTTCGCCGCGGATGGCCCGCTGCAGGGCCAGGTCGTGGGCGATGATCTCGGGGACGTCCTCGCCGATCAGCAGCTTGCCGAGGTCCTGCAGGTTGGGCAGCCCCTCCAGGAAGAGGATGCGCTCGATGAGATGGTCGGCCTGTTTCATGGCCTTGATCGACTGGTGGTAGTCGCGCTCGTCCAGTCGGCCGAGCCCCCAGTTCCGGGCCATGCGGGCATGGAGGAAGAACTGGTTGATCGCCGTGAGCTGGGAACGCAGGGCCCGGTTCAGGGCGCGTACGATTTCCGCATCACCTTTCATTTGCAGACTCCTGTTATTAGGGCGGGGCAGGTCTGAGTCTGGTTCATCGGGCCAGTACTCGCCACCCCGCCATCGGGGATGGGTATGTTGACATGGCCGCGGACTGGATTATAATGAGAATCGTTCTTGTTCGCGTTATCTGTGGGGTGTCTTATGTATGTCTGCGTCTGCAATGCCGTGACCGACCGCCAGATCCGCAGGGCCGCCGCCCGCGGCGCGACCACGGTCGAGGACCTGAGCCGCGAGCTCAAGGTGGCCACCTGCTGTGGACGTTGCCGCGACTGCGCACGGGGTGTGCTCGAAGAGGCCCTGGACGCGCAGGACGTCCTGCCGATTGGCGCCCTGGCGGGCATGGCCCCTGCCTGAGGCCGGCCGCATGTCCCGTGTGATACGTCTGCTCTGCCGCATCTGCGCGGCATCCCCGAATGCCCGTCAGGCGCGCTGGCGTGAGCTGCGCCGGCACGCACACATGGCACGGCGCTAGTCGCGGCTGTTGCGCATCACTGCTGCGGTCGGTCCTGTGGCCTGACTCACGGGTCGGCGACCGCGCCGCTTCTTCCTGTCCTCACCCGCTGCTGTTGCCGGGGCCGCAGGCCTTCTCCCGACCGGTACACCGCCTTTTCAGAACTTCCAAGACACGTTGAAGGCCCCGAACGCGTCGCTCTCGTCCTGGGTCTCGAATTCGCGCGTGCGCAGGACGTGGGTATAGCTGAGGCGGATGCGCTGCCAGTCCACGACCAGGCCGAACTGGAAGTCGTTGACCACGGGTTTCCTGTCCACGCTGCGGCTGTCGTCCCAGGTGTTGCCGTCGAGGAAGATGTTGCGGGCGACGGCCCGTGCCTCGTAGCCGGCGAACAGGTACCAGCGGAAGTCGGTGGCGGGGGAGAAGTCGCCCGAACCCGGCAGGCCGGGCTGGATGCGCGGCGGGCCGTAGTCGTTGGGCAGGCGTTCTCCATAGCGCAGGGTGAGGCCGGCGTTGGCGTAGGTGAAGACGTTGCCGAGGGTGGCGCCGAAGTGGGGTGTGAAGTCGAGCTGGTTGCCGGAGAAGGTCTGGGTGACGAGGCCGCGCCAGCTGCGCTGGTAGAGCAGCACGACGCCGAGCTCGTTCTGCAGCTGGGTATCCCAGCCCTGGGGGTCGTCGCCGGCGATGTTGTCGTGCACGAATTTCTGCGTCTGTTCGGCGAAGGAGGCGGGGCCGACCATGCCGACGGTGAGACCGAACTGGTCGAGCTGCCGGCCCTGTTCCAGACCGAGACCGATGGTGCCGTAGAGCCAGCCGGCGTAGGGCCGGTCGTCGGGCGACGGGTCGGGGGTGCTGATGTCGCGCGGCGTGAACATGCTCTGGCCGAAGGCGTAGCCGTGTTCGATCCGCCCGTTGGCGGTGGAGAACCAGGGCGCCATCCCGGCCAGTTTCACGGCCCACTCGGGGGTGGGCGTATCCGAACCCGGCACCCAGAGGAAGCGCACGCCGTTGGTGTAGTGTCGGTCTACATCGTAGAAGACGTCGTTCTCCAGCACGAAGCTGAAGGTGCCGGTGCGCCCCGGCAGCTCCTCGGCCAGGGTAACGGCAGGGCTGGCGAGGGCGAGCAGCAGGATCAGGCGGGCCGGTTTCATCATATATACAGTGGAAGGGTTGCCCGGATCAGGCCGGTGGGGGAATGGGGAGCAGTGTACCGTCGTCTTCCGGTCGGCGCATGTCTGTCCGGGCCGACCGGGGCGATGGTATTCAGGATGAACAGCATTTTCATTTGCGGTGTACGGGATTAGTCTGTAATGAAACCGGTCTGCGATTCATTGCAGGCTGAGCCCGGGTGGCAGGAAGGCCGTGCCCTGCGTGCAGCGTTAGGATCTGAATGGCTTTCCGGATGCTCCCGATGAAGTTTGGTGATACCCCCGCCGAGATCGAGAACCGTCGCAAGACGCTCCTGATCTATACCTTCGCCACCCTTGGCAGTGTGTTTCTCATGACCTTCGCCCTGGCCTCGCTGCTCAGCGGCCGGCTCGAACTGGGCGGTATCCTGGTGCTCACCAGCGCGGCGGTACTGTCGCTGGCCTACGTGGCGCGCCGCCTGCGCTCGGCGCAGCCGGTGAGCCTGGCGCTGGCGGCCATCCTGCTCTTTCTCTCTTCCTATCTGGTGCTCACCGGCGGCGTAGGCGGCACGGGCTTCTACTGGTCCTACCCGTTTGTGATGCTGATGGTGCTGCTGGTCGGCCCCCGGGCCGGCACGGTGTATCTGCTGCTGTACCTGGCGATCATCGCCGCGGGGCTGGCGAGCGGCATGCCCTGGATCCATGACTACGAGCCACACCATGTGGTGCGCTTCATGGCCGCCCTGCTGGCGCTGTCCATCCTGCTGCTCGGCAGCGAGTGGATCCGGGTGCTCTCCTACGGGGCCATTACCGTGACCGCGGAGAACCATCGCCAGCTGGCCCACCGCGATGCCCTCACGGGCACGCTGAATCGCGCGGGCGTGGACCACGTGATGGCGGACTGGCCGGCGGATACGGACGCCGTGGTGGCGCTGGTGGACATGGATCACTTCAAGGCGGTGAACGACAGCCATGGACATGACGTGGGCGACAGGGCGCTGGTGAAGCTCGTCCGGTTGCTCAAGGGCAATACCAAGGGCCGTGACCTGGTGGTGCGCTGGGGCGGCGAGGAGTTTCTTCTGCTGTTGCCCCATACGTCGCTCGCCGCGGCCTGGCAGCTGGTGGACTCGATACGCCAGCAGCTGGAAAGGGAGCCGCTGCGTGCCGGCCGGCGGCAGGTGGCGCTCAGTTTCAGTGCCGGGCTCGCGGTCATGCAGGGGATCGACGGCTTCGAGGCCGCCGTGAAGGCGGCCGATGAGCAGTTGTATGCGGCCAAGCATGCCGGTCGCAACCGGGTGCTGGCCGGGGGGCTGCCGGCACCGGCCTGATCGTCGCGGGCCGTCCCGACTGCCCGGGGCTTGCCTGCCCCGCGTCGGCCGCCGATGATCGTCCTGTGAGCATGACCTTTCCCGACATCGCGGCGCTGGCCGCGGCCATGGCGCTGCTGGCGGCCGTGCCCAGCGTGAGCGTGCTGGCCGTCTCTTCCCGGGCGCTGGCCTTCGGCTTCTGGCAGGGGGCGGCCACCGCCCTCGGGGTGGTGGCCGGCGACCTCGTCTTCATCCTGCTGGCCCTGTCCGGCCTGGCCCTGCTGGCCGAGACGCTGGGCGGGCTGTTCTTCCTGGTGGAGTGGCTGGCCGGGGCCTGGCTCGTCGGGCTGGGGGTCGTCCTGTGGCGCCTGCCGCTGCGCACGCGGCGGGCCGATGCGCCGGCCGATGCCTCGCCGGGGTCGGGCCTGGCGCTGGGGTTCCTGCTCACCCTGGGCGACCAGAAGGCGGTACTCTTTTATCTCGGCTTCCTGCCGGCCTTCGTCGACCTGTCCGCGGCCGGCTGGGGCGATGCGGGCGTGATCGCGCTGGTGACCCTGCTTGCCGTGGGCGGGGTGAAGCTCGGCTACGCGGCCCTGGCCGCGCGGGCGGGGCGGGTGGTCGGCGCGCGGGCGGCGCGGGGCATGAACCGGCTGGCGGCCTGTGTCATGATCGCCGTCGGTGGCTACCTGCTGCTCGGCGCCTGGCCGCCGCCTGCCTGACGAGGATGATGGAAGACGATGCAGATCTGGGTCGATGCCGATGCCTGCCCCGCGGTGATCAAGGAGATCCTGTTCCGTGCCGCCGAGCGCGCCGGGGTGCTGGTGACGCTGGTGGCCAACCATGCCCTGCGCATCCCGCGCTCGCCGCAGATCCGGTTTCTGCAGGTGGCCTCGGGCTTCGACGTGGCGGACGACGAGATCGCGCGGCGCGTGGCGCCGGGTGACCTGGTGATCACCGGCGACATCCCGCTGGCCGCCGAGGTGATCGAGAAGGGCGGTCACGCCCTGAGCCCGCGCGGCGAGCGCTACACGCCGGACACCATCCGCGCCAAGCTCACCATGCGCGACTTCATGGAGACCATGCGGGCCAGCGGGGTGCAGACCGGCGGTCCGCCGGCCCTGAACCAGACCGACCGCAAGGCCTTCGCCGACCAGCTCGACCGCCTGCTGGCGGCGGCCGCGAAATCCTGAGTCGCCGCGGGGCCTTTCGCTCGCCGCGCAACCGGTTTGCTAAGCTCAGGCCGTCGCATTACCCATAGAGGAGAGCCCCATGCCGAATCCCGTGATTGCCGCCAACCAGCCGGCCAAGGTCTCGCTGACGAAAGGCAAGGAGTACTGGTTCTGCCGCTGCGGTCGTTCGAAGAGCCAGCCGTTCTGCGATGGTTCCCACGAGGGCACGGGGTTCGAGCCGCTGGCCTTCACCGCCCAGAAGGATGGCGACGCCTTCCTCTGCCAGTGCAAGCACACGGGCAATCCCCCGTACTGCGACGGCACGCACCAGCAGTTCACCGACGACCAGGTCGGCCAGGCGGGCCCGGGCGTCTGACGCCCGTCCCTCAATCACCCCTCACACCATAACGGAGTCCCCATGCCCGCCTGGCTCGTTCCCGCCCTGAAGGCCGTGCTGCCCCACGTCGGTTCCATCGTGGCCGCGGCCGCGCCGGTGTTCACGCAAAAGCGCGCGGGCGAGGCCTCGGCGGGGCAGGCCGCCGTGGTGCAGCAGCAGATCGCGGAGCTGCAGCAGGCCGCCTCGCAGAACGCGGTGCACGTGCGCGAGCTGGCCGAGCAGCTGGGCCAGACGGTGACGGCGCTGGAGCGTGCGGCCGAGCAGGCGGAGGCGCGCATGCGCCGCGCGGTCGGCCTCAGCCTGGTGGCGGTCGGCCTGGCGGGCGTGGCGCTGCTGCTCGCCCTGGTGGTGCTGCTGCGCGGCTGAGGACTGAACGATCCGCCGCCCGGCGGGTCCCAAGCCTGGATGGCCGCCCTGCCAGGAGCGTATACCGGCTGTGCATTTGCACGGCGACGACGAGGATCTTCTTCATGCTTGCTGCATTCCCAACGGGTGGTCGCGCCGCCCCCGCCGGCGCGACCACCCGTTGGGAATGCAGCAAGCATGAAGAAGATCCTCGTCGTCGCCGTGGTGCTGATCATCGGCGCAGGGGCCTGGTACTACCAGGCGACCTCAAGGCAGCCGGCCGGCGGCAAGCGCGGCGGCCCCATCCCCGTGGTGGTGGCGCCAGTGGTGCGCGACAGCTTCGCCACCACGGTGCAGGCGGTGGGCACGGCCCGGGCCAACGAGTCGGTGGACATCACCGCCAAGGTCACAGAGACGGTGGCGCGCATCAACTTCGAGGACCGCCAGCAGGTGCAGGCCGGCGACCTGCTGGTGCAGCTGTCCACCGACCGCCAGCTCGCCGAGCTCGAGATCGCCAAGGTGAACCTCGCCGAGCAGGAGCGGGAATACCGGCGGCTCTCCGGTCTGGTGCAGCAGCGCGCCATCCCCCAGTCCCAGCTCGATGCCCAGCTCTCGCGCCTGGAGTCGGCGCGCGCGCAGCTGGCCGCCGCCCAGACCAGCGTGGCCGACCGCCGCATCGTCGCCCCCTTCGACGGCGTGCTCGGCCTGCGCCGCGTGAGCCCGGGGGCGCTGGTCTCGCCCGGCACCGTGCTGGTGACGCTGGACGACATCGATCCCATCAAGCTGGACTTCACGATCTCCGAGGTCTTCCTGCCGGCGCTGCACCCGGGGCTGGCGATCGTGGCACGCAGCGCGGCCTATCGCGACGCCCCCTTTGCCGGCGAGGTGATGAGCGTGGACTCGCGCGTGGACCCGGTGACCCGCGCCGTGGCCGTGCGCGCCCATCTGCCCAATCCCGATGGCCGCCTGAGCCCCGGCATGCTCATGACCGTGCGCCTTCAGACCGACGCGCGCGAGGCCCTGGTGATCCCCGAGGCGGCCCTGGTGCCGCTGGAGGATCGCCAGTACGTGTTCGTGGTCGACGAGGCGGGCAAGGCCCAGCGCGTGGAAGTGGAGATCGGCCGGCGCCGGCCCGGCGAGGTGGAGATCCTCTCCGGCCTGGAGGAAGGCCAGCGCGTGGTGGTGGAGGGCACCATCCGCCTGCGTCCCGGTACCGAGGTGCGCATCGCGCGGGAGACCGGCAACGCCGGTTGATGCACCATGCTGATCACCGATGTCGCCGTCAAGCGCCCCGTCTTCGCGACGGTCATCAGCCTGCTGCTGGTGGCCTTCGGCCTGATCAGCTTCGACCGCCTGCCGCTGCGTGAATACCCGGACGTGGATCCGCCCATCGTCTCCATCGAGACGACCTATCCCGGCGCCTCGGCGGCGGTGGTGGAGACCAAGATCACCCAGCTCATCGAGGACCGCGTGAGCGGCATCGAGGGCATCCGCACCATCACCTCGCAAAGTCGCGACGGCCAGTCGTCCACCACCATCGAGTTCACCCTGGACCGCGACATCGACGCGGCCGCCAACGACGTGCGCGAACGCCTCTCGCGGGTGATCGACAACATCCCGGACGAGGCCGACCCGCCCGAGATATTCAAGGTGGATTCCAACACCGGCGTGATCATGTGGCTCAACCTGTCGAGCCCGGTGCTCAACCGCCTGGAGCTCACCGACTACGCCGAGCGCTACCTGGTCGACCGCCTCTCCGTGCTGCCGGGCGTGGCGCGGGTGCGCGTGGGCGGGCAGCAGCGCTACGCCATGCGCATCTGGCTGAATCGCGAGCAGCTCGCCGCCCACCAGCTCACCGTGGCCGACGTGGAGGCCGCCCTGCGCGAGCAGAACGTGGAGCTGCCGGCCGGACGGCTGGAGTCGGTGGACCGCGAGTTCACCGTGCGCACCGAGCGCGTATACAACAATGTGGACGACTTCCGCGGCCTGGTGCTGGCCCGCGGTGCGGACGGGCACCAGGTGCGGCTGGCCGACGTGGCGCGCGTGGAGCGGGCGGCCGAGGACCTGCGCAACGAGCTGCGCGGCAACGGCGTGAACATGGTGGGCCTGGGCATCACCCGCCAGTCCACCGCCAACACCCTGGAGGTGGCGCAGGCGGTGAAGGCCGAGGCCGAGCGCATCCGCGCCGAGCTGCCCGAGGCCATCACGCTCAGCCAGAGCTACGACACCTCGGTGTTCATCCAGGAGGCCATCGACGAGGTGTACAAGACCCTGGGCATCGCCACGGCGCTGGTGGTGCTGGTGATCTATCTCTTCCTCGGCAACCTGCGCGCCATGTTCGTGCCGGCGGTGACGGTGCCGGTCTCGCTCATCGCCGCCTCCATCGTGCTCTACGCCCTGGGCTTTTCCATCAACCTGCTCACGCTGCTCGCCCTGGTGCTGGCCATCGGCCTGGTGGTGGACGACGCCATCATCATGCTGGAGAACATCCACCGGCGCATCGAGCAGGGCGAGCCGCCGCTGCTGGCCGCCTATCGCGGTGCGCGCCAGGTGGGCTTCGCCATCGTCGCCACCACCCTGGTGCTGATCTCGGTGTTCGTGCCCATCGCCTTCCTCGAGGGCAGTACCGGTCGGCTCTTCACCGAGTTCGCGCTGGCCATCGCCGGGGCCGTGGCCTTCTCCAGCATCGTCGCGCTCACGCTCTCGCCGGTGATGTGCTCCAAACTGCTCAAGCCGCATGCCGCACCGGCCGGTTTCTACGGCTGGCTGGAGCGGGGCTTCGACCGGCTGGCCGCCGTGTATCGGGGCAGCCTCGAGGCGGTGCTCGACCGGCCGCTGTGGGTGGGGCTCACGCTGGTACTGATCCTGGCCAGCGTGCTGGGCCTGCTGCGCCTGGTGCCCACCGAGTTCACGCCCAAGGAGGACCGCGGGGCCTTCTTCGTGCTGGTCACGGCGCCCGAGGGCACCAGCTACGAGAAGACCGTGAGCTACATGCGCGAGATCGAGGCGCGCATGATGCCGATGCTCGAGAGCGGCGAGGCCACCCGCGTGCTGGCGCGGGTGCCCGGCAGCTTCGGTTCCACCGAGGTGGTGAACACGGCGCGCGGCATCGTGGTGCTCGCGCCCTTCGGCGAGCGGCGCAACGGCTACGAGATCATGGCCGAGCTGTCGGGCCGCTTCGCCGACGTGCCCGGCGTGCGCGCCATCCCGGTGATGCGCCGAGGCATCGGCGGCGGTGGCGAGAGCCAGGCCGTGCAGTTCGTCATCGGCGGCCCCTCCTACGACGTGCTCGCCGGCTGGCGCGACATCATCCTCGATGCGGCCGCGCAGAATCCGGGCCTCACGGCGCTGGATGCCGACTACAAGGAGACCCGTCCGCAGGTGCTGGTCACCATCGACAAGACGCGTGCCGCCGATCTCGGCATCTCGCTGGAGCAGATCGGCCGCACCCTGGAGACCATGCTCGGTTCGCGGCGCGTGACCACCTATATCGAGCGCGGCGAGGAATACGACGTGATCGTCGAGGGCGAGGAGGCCCAGCACCGCACGGTCGAGGACATGAGCAACATCTACGTGCGTTCCGAGCGCAGCGGGGAGCTGATCCCGCTGGCCAACCTCGTGACCACGGCGGAGACGGCGGCCTCGTCCACGCTCAACCGCTACAACCGCATCCGCGCCGTCACCATCACCGCCAACCTGGTGGGCGACTACACCCTGGGCGAGGCGGTGACCTTCCTCGAGGACCTGGTGCGCGAGGAGTTGCCGCCGGAGGCCCAGGTGGACTACAAGGGCGATGCCCTGGAGCTGAAGGAGTCCGGTGGCTCGGTGCTGTTCATCTTCGCCCTGGCCCTGCTGGTGGCCTACCTGGTGCTGGCGGCGCAGTTCGAGAGCTTCGTCCATCCCTTCGTCATCATGCTCTCGGTGCCGCTGGCGGTGGCGGGCGGCCTGTTCGGGCTGTATGTCACCGGGCAGAGTCTCAACATCTACAGCCAGATCGGGCTGATCATGCTCATCGGCCTGGCGGCGAAGAACGGCATCCTCATCGTGGAGTTCGCCAACCAGCTGCGTGACGAGGGCCGGGCCTTCCGCGAGGCGCTGGTGGAGGCCTCCGCCCTGCGCCTGCGCCCCATCCTGATGACGGCCATCACCACGGTGATGGGGGCGGTGCCGCTGATCCTGGCCAGCGGGGCCGGGGCGGAGAGCCGGGTGGTGATCGGCGTGGTGGTCTTCGCCGGCGTGCTGTTCTCCACCCTGTTCACGCTGTACGTGATCCCGGCCGCCTACCTCCTGCTCGCGCGCAATACCGGCTCGCCGGAGGACACGGCGCATGCCCTCGAACACCTGCAGAAGACCTCCGAGCACCGGGTCTGACCCGGTGCCCGCGCGGGTCGCAGACAATGCCCCGCCCGCGGGGTATGCTTGCCCCCCATGACCGCGACCCTCTCCCCCGATACCCTGCGCCGCTTCCGGCAGCTGACCTGGACGATCTACGTCGTACTGGTGCTCGGCTACATCTCCGTGTACTTCCACCGCATGGCCCCCGGCGTGGTGGCCTCGGACCTGATGGCGGCCTTTTCCACCACCGGCGCGGCGCTGGGCTCGCTGGCGGCCATGTATTACTACATCTATACCGCCATGCAGATCCCGGCCGGCGTACTGGCCGACACCATCGGCATCCGCGGCGCGGTGAGCGTGGGCAACCTGGTGGCGGGGGTGGGCTCCATCCTCTTCGGCCTGGCCGAGAGCTTCGAGGTGGCCGCGGTCGGCCGCTTCCTGGTGGGGCTGGGCGTGTCCGTGATCTTCGTCAGCCTGATGAAGAGCAACGCCGTGTGGTTCTCCGAGCGCATCTACGGGCGGGTGAGCGGGGTGACCCTGCTCATCGGCAACCTCGGCTCGGTGCTGGCCGCCGGCCCGCTGGCGGCGCTGCTCGGCTACCTCAGCTGGCGCACGGTGTTCGTCGCCACCGGCCTGTTTTCGCTGCTGCTGGCCGTGCTCTCCGTCTGGCTGGTACGCAACCGCCCCGAGGACGTGGGCCTGCCCTCCGTGCGCGAGCTGGAGGGCCGCGTCGCGCATGCCCCGCGCCGGCACCACTGGCTGCGCGAGCTGCGCTCGCTGTTGTTCAACCCCCGCATCTGGCCGGGCTTTTTCGCCAACTTCGGCCTGGCCGGCGGCCTGTTCGCCTTCGCCGGGCTGTGGGGCGTGCCACTGTTGCGCGACGTCTTCGGCCTGTCGCGGGGCGACGCCTCGCTCTACACCACGCTGAGCCTGCTGGGGCTCGCCTTCGGCGCGTTGGCCGCGGGCTGGTTCTCGGACCACCTGGGTCGGCGCAAGCCGGTGCTGGTCGGCAGCGCGCTCATCTACGGGGCCTGCTGGCTGGCCATGCTGTTCCTGCCCTGGGGGCCGGGCTGGTCGGGGATGCTGCTGTTCGCGCTGCTGGGCTTCACCGGTGCGGGCTTCGTGGTGACCTACCCCTGCGCCCGCGAGGTGAGCCCGCCGCCCTCGGCCGGCATGGCCATCAGCATCGTCAACACCGGCCTGTTCCTCGGCGCGGCGCTGATGCAGCCGCTGTTCGGCTGGGCGCTGGACCTGGCCTGGGACGGGGTGCTCGTCGACGGCGTGCGCGTGTACGGCGCGACGGCCTACGACGCCGGCCTGTGGCTGATGTTCGGCTTCGCCGTCATCGCGCTCGTCGCCACCCTGCGCATCACCGAGACGCGCGGGCGCAACATCACGGTGGCCGACTGAGATGACCACGCGTTGCGGCTGGTGCGGGGACGATCCGCTGTATGTGGCCTATCATGACCGGGAATGGGGCGTGCCCTCGCGCGACGATGCGCACCTGTTCGAGATGCTGCTGCTGGAGGGGGCGCAGGCGGGCCTGAGCTGGATCACCATCCTGCGCAAGCGCGAGAACTACCGCCAGGCCCTGCATGGCTTCGACCCGGAGCGCATCGCCCGCTACACGGCGCGCGACATCGAGCGCCTGATGGGCGACGCCGGCCTGGTGCGCAACCGTCTCAAGCTGGAGTCGGCGGTGCGCAACGCCCGTGCCTTTCTCGCGATGCAGGAGCGGCACGGCAGCTTCGCCGACTTCCTGTGGGGCTACGTGGACGGTACCCCGGTACAGAACCGCTGGCGCTCGCTGGCCGAGGTGCCGGCGCGTACGCCGCTCTCGGACCGCCTGGCCCGCGACCTGAAGAAGCTCGGCTTCAACTTCGTGGGCTCCACCATCTGCTATGCCTACCTGCAGTCGGTGGGTCTGGTCAACGACCACCTAACCACCTGCTTTCGCCACCGCGAGCTGCGCCGCGAACAGCCATAGGCCCGTCCGGCCGGACGGGCGTGTCGCATCGCCCGCCGGATGGTCCGACGGGCCTGATAGGAGGAATGACGTGAACAGCAAACCCAAGATCATCGTCTCGGAACAGGACTACGAGCGCCTGGACCGGCTGCTCGACTCCCTGCCGCCGGACGGTTTTCCCGGCAAGGCGGCCCTGCGGGCCGAGCTCGAGCGCGCGGAGATCGTGGACCCGAAGGACGTGCCGCCGGACGTGGTCACCATGAACTCCACGGTCCGCTTCCGGGTGTCCTCCTCCAACGAGGAGTTCCGCCTGACGCTGGTCTACCCGAAGGACCTGGACGCCAGCGGGGAGAAGATCTCCATCCTCGCCCCGGTGGGCAGCGCGCTGCTGGGGCTCGCCCAGGGCGACGAGATCGAGTGGCCGAGCCCGGGCGGCGGCATGCTGAAGGTGTGCATCGAGGAGGTGGTCTACCAGCCGGAGCGGGCGGGGGAGTACCACCGCTAGGCCCGGGGAGGGACGGAGCGGACGGGGTCTGGCGGCCCCGTTTGCCGTTGTGGAGCGACCGGCCCGCGTGGCGAGACCCGCCGGCAGGGCGCGCTGGGCCGCCATATCGGGCCCCCGCGGCAGGGCGCCGGGGGCTTTCTTGACAAAGCGCTGTGGGTGGACGAGAGTTACCCACCCTCAGTCTGCGCGGGGGCGCGCTGTGGCGACCTATAGATTTAAATCTATCCATTGTAAATAAAAGATCGATTGGATTAATGGATAGATCCTTACCTATGATTCATTCAACTATCAAAAGTTATTAACTGAACTGTCCATTCCAGCAACCGAACAGGAGTTGACCATGGCTCAAAAAAAGTATGACGCGGGTGTAAAAGAATACCGCGACATGTATTGGACGCCGGACTACGTTCCGCTCGACACCGACCTCCTGGCCTGCTTCAAGTGCACTGGTCAGCCGGGCGTCCCGCGCGAGGAAGTCGCCGCTGCTGTGGCCGCTGAGTCCTCCACGGGTACCTGGAGCACCGTGTGGTCCGAACTCCTGACGGACATGGAGTTCTACAAGGGCCGCGCCTACCGCATCGAAGACGTGCCGGGCGACTCCGAGTCCTTCTATGCCTTCATCGCCTACCCGATCGACCTGTTCGAAGAAGGTTCGGTTGTGAACGTGCTGACCTCCCTGGTCGGTAACGTGTTCGGCTTCAAGGCCCTCAAGCACCTGCGTCTGGAAGACATCCGCTTCCCGATCGCCTACATCAAGACCTGCGGTGGCCCGCCGGCCGGTATCACCGTCGAGCGCGACCGTCTGAACAAGTACGGCCGTCCGATGCTGGGTGCCACCATCAAGCCGAAGCTGGGTCTGTCCGCCAAGAACTACGGCCGTGCCGTGTACGAATGTCTGCGCGGCGGTCTGGACCTGACCAAGGACGACGAAAACGTCAACTCCCAGCCGTTCATGCGCTGGCGCGACCGTTTCGAATTCGTCGCCGAGGCCATCCAGAAGGCCGAGGCCGAAACCGGCGAGCGCAAGGGTCACTACCTGAACGTGACCGCTTCCACCCCGGAAGAGATGTACAAGCGCGCCGAGTTCGCCAAGGAATGTGGCGTGCCGATCATCATGCACGACTTCCTGACCGGTGGCTTCACCGCCAACACCGGCCTGGCCAACTGGTGCCGCGACAACGGCATGCTGCTGCACATCCACCGCGCCATGCACGCCGTTATCGACCGTCATCCGAAGCACGGTATCCACTTCCGCGTCCTGGCCAAGTGCCTGCGTCTGTCCGGTGGTGACCACCTGCATACCGGTACCGTCGTCGGCAAGCTGGAAGGCGACCGCGCCTCCACCCTGGGCTTCGTCGACCAGCTGCGCGAATCCTTCGTGCCGGAAGACCGCTCCCGCGGTGTGTTCTTCGACCAGGATTGGGGTTCCCTGCCGGGCGTGTTCGCCGTGGCCTCCGGTGGTATCCACGTGTGGCACATGCCGGCGCTGGTCACCATCTTCGGTGACGACTCCGTCCTGCAGTTCGGTGGTGGTACCCAGGGTCATCCGTGGGGCAACGCCGCTGGCGCCGCCGCCAACCGCGTCGCGCTGGAAGCCTGCGTCAAGGCCCGCAACGAAGGCCGTGAGCTCGAGCGCGAAGCGCGCGACATCATGACCGAGGCCGCCGCGCACAGCCCCGAGCTGGCCATCGCGATGGAAACCTGGAAGGAAATCAAGTTCGAGTTCGAGACCGTCGACAAGCTGGACGTGGCCTAAGGCCGCGTCCGCTCCCGGTCCGTAACCGCAACCGAATTCTTACGAGGAATAGAACATGGCAAACTTTGAAATGGGTGATTACCAGACCGCCCAGACGCTGGAAACCTTCGGCTTCCTGCCCAAGCTGAACCCGGAAGAGATCCAGGCCCAGATCGCCTACATCATCGCCCAGGGCTGGACCCCGGCCATCGAGCACGAGCATCCGAGCCAGTCCGGTAACCACTACTGGACCATGTGGAAGCTGCCGTTCTTCGGCCAGACCGACGTCAACTCCGTGCTGGCTGAGCTGGACGCCTGCCGTCGCAAGTATCCGGATCACCATGTCCGTCTGCTTGGCTACGACAACTACTCGCAGAGCCAGGGCTCCTGCTTCGTGGTTTACGAAGGTCGCAGCTAATCGATGAGTGGATTCACGGTCGCCCCGTTCTCGGGGCGGCCGCCACGATCAGAAACGAATTTCGACGCGACGGGGTTAACGATGACAGCAAATACCAACAGCAACAGTGCACGCGAGGCGTCTCTCGCCCGGCGCCGTGCCTTGTCGACCAAGGGCAAGGCTGCGCTTGGCGCTAGCTCCGCCACGGCCGGTCGCAGTACGCCTGCTTCGAGCGCGACTGCGGCTAGTGGTAGCAGTGCTCCGGTGGCTCGTCCGACGACGACTCCCGGCGGTTCGGCCCGTGCTGCCTCCCGGGCGCGTCGCCAGGCGATGTCCGTGCGTGGCAAGGCGGGTCTTGGCAACCGCGACCGCGTACGCAATCCCTCGGCCCCCAAGTCCGGTCCGACCCCGACGGCTGCCCCGGCGGCGAAGGGCGACTGTGGCTGCGGCTGCAAGGGTGAAGGCAAGGATCGCGCCACGGCGCGTGACAGTCAGCCTGCTGTCAGCACGACGAAGCCGCGGTTGAACCCGGCCGTGCTGAGCAAGGCCCCCAGGAACATCAATCCCACGCGTGCCGCCTCCCTGGCCCGTCGCCAGGCGATGTCCACGCGCGGGAAGGCTGGTATCAGCAAGAACGGTATGAGCGCCGCGCAGACCGCGCGTGCTGCCAACCCGAACATGACCAGCCGTGAACTGGCACAGGAGCTGCGCGCGCAGCGCAGCAAGAACGGCAAGACCGGCCAGCGTCAGCAGAAGAGTGAACCGGTCGGGCGCCGTCGCAGCAAGGCCGGTCAGGCCGGTGCGGCCGCCGATCAGCCCTGGAAGGTGGGTGTCAGCGAGACCGTGCGCGGTCAGGCCGTCACCGGCACCATGGTCGGTCGCAGCGCGAAGACCACCGGCGACGAGCCGAGCACCTGCCGTGCCGTGACCGGCACCGAATACATGGGTGCGGACATCTTCCGCCAGTTCTGCCAGAGCGAACCGGCCAAGACGCCGCGCAAGGTGCGGGTGAGCCCGACCAGTCACGGCAACCGCGTGACCGGTAACGAAGTGGGTCGCAGCGGCAAGGTGACCGGTGACGAGCCCGGTACCTGCAAGCGCGTGACCGGCTCCGAATACCTGAGCCCGAACCAGGTCGAGAAGTTCTGCGGCACCAAGCCCGAGGCCGGCCCGAGCAAGATCACGGGCGCCGAGACCCGCAAGGGCAAGGGCGTGACCGGCAACAACGTGGGCCGTTCCGCGAAGGTGACCGGCGACGAGACCGGTGCGGGTCGCGAACTGACCGGTACCCAGTACATGCAGAAGGGTGACGGCAAGGCCCCGGCCAAGGTCGGCACCAGCCAGACCCTGCGCGGTGGTGCCGTCACCGGCACCATGGTCGGCCGTGGCAAGAGCGTGACCGGCGACGAGCCGGGCAGCTGCCGCAACATCACCGGCGACGACTATGTCGGCCAGGAACAGTACAGCGGCTTCTGCGCCAAGACCCCGGCCCCGGCCCCGCAGGATCGCAAGGTGGGTATGTCCCAGACCCTGAAGGGTCGTCCGGTGAGCGGCACGCTGACCGGTCGTTCCGACAAGGTCACCGGTGACGAGCCCGGCACCTGCAAGGCCATCACCGGCACGCCCTACGCCGGCGCCGAGCAGTACCGCAGCTACTGCAAGCCGGAAGAGGCGACCATGGCCTCGGCGCGCACCCGCGTGCAGCGTTCCACGCCCGGCCCCGTGATGACCGGTATCCAGCCCGGTATCAACGGTCGCCTGACCGGTGCCGGCAGGGGTGCCTGCGAACCGGTGAGCGGCACGCCCTACGTGGGTGCCGACCAGTTCGCCGCCGCCTGCCCGTCGGTGCCGGCCGAGCCCGGCAGCCCGGACTACCCGCAGCCGCTGGGCGGCACCCCCTGGGGTCAGTTCAGCGTCGAGGCGCCGGTGCATGCCGCGCAGCCCGAGGCCCGTCGCAGCAGCGTGACCGGCAGCTCCTATGAAAAGGGCACCATCACCGGCCCGTTCGGCATGGCCAGCGGCAAGGTGACCGGTACCGAGGAAGCGCGCTTTGGTCGCGGCAACGGCAGCCAGGAGATGGCCGCGCCGATGCCGGAGACGGTGGAAGAGATCGATGGCCGCGTGAAGGGCCGCATCACCGGTGAAGGCATGGTGGCCGGTCTGAAGATCACCGGCGACGACTGGGATCGCGGCGACCGCGTGACCGGTACCGAGGGCATGTCCGCCGTGCGTCGCAATCCGACGCGTCGCGGTGCGCCGGTGGTGAGCGCCATGCAGCCGCCCAAGCGCAACGAAGACGTGCCGGCCCCGGTGAGCAAGGTGACGGGTGGCAGCGGTAACACCGAGAAGGGTTCGCTGATCACCTATTCCGGCGGCGCCCGCGGCTAAGCCGATAGCGCCCGATGCTGAATCGACGTCGCAATCAGTCGCGCACGCCGACCCGGCCCGCCGCGCCGATGCGCCGCCCCGGGGCGGTGGGTGGCGGGACGCAGCCGGTGGCCACGGCCACCCCGCGGCCCCCGGCCCCCGGCGCCGGCCGGCATCCGCTGGTGCGCAGCGACGAGAACGCCCGGCTGTTCGATTACGAGCAGCGTGTGAAGACGTCCTTCGATGCGATCGTGCCCGTGCTCAAGCGCATCTCGGGATTGCAGCACGAGCAGGACTTCGAGCTGCGCGCACAGCGCATCGCCCGCGACGAGCTCGGTTTCGAGCTGCCGCAGACGATCCTGGCGGACGCCTGGGTGGAACAGCTGGACATGCGTCGCCTGTTTGCCTGGTGCGTGTTCGAGACGTACCGGCGCTACTGCGACGACTTTTTCACCGCCGACCCCCTGCGCTCTACGGGCAGCGGGCCGACGGACGAGGCGGGCTTCGCGGCCTTCCTGCAGGACTGCGGCTTCCATACCCTGGATGTCTCGCCCTGTGCCGATGGCCGGCTGGCCCACGTGATCCGCTACGTGCTGCGCCTGCCCTATCGCCAGGTGCGTCGCAAGTCCTACGCGGGGGCGATGTTCGACATCGAGGACAGCCTCGAGAAGTGGATCGAGACCGAGATGCTGCGGTATCGCGAAGGCCGGCCGAACGCCGCCGACGCACCGACGCGCTACCTGAAGGCGGTGGTCTACCACCACAGCTCGGTGGATCCGCATCACGAGGGCTGCGCCGCGCACGGTTCCGACACCCGGCGTGCGGCCGAGGGTGGACTGGAGAAGCTGCTGGATTTTCAGCAGGCCGTCGAGAACAGCTTCTGCTGCGGCGCCTCCATCGACCTGCTGCTGATCGGGCTGGACACGGACACGGATGCGATTCGCGTGCACGTGCCGAACGGCCAGGGTGCAATCGACCTGGAGCGTTATGTCGACACGCAGGCGCTGTACGACGCCACGCGCGGCCTGAGTGCCGCCGAGGCGCAGGCGCGGATCGCCCAGGCAGTGCAGGAAGTGGCGCCTGACGCGCAGCCGGGCATGGCCCGACTGGTGGGGCAGCTGCTGGAGAACAACCTGTCGCAGGTCGAGTACGTGCGCCGGTTCCACAACGGCCACTACAGCGACATCGGGCACGCCGAGCGTTTCATCGGGGCGGGCATCGGGTTCGAGGAAGTGCAGCTGCGCAACCTCACCTACTTCGCCTACCTGGACACGGTGGAAGAGGCGACGCAGCACCTGGATGTCGGTGTGAAGATCTTTTCGGGACTGAACGTGGCGCATGGCCTGCCCATTCCGGTGGTGGTGCGCTACGACTATCACGGCCAGGTGCCGGGTGCCCGCGAGCGAGCCATCGAGCATTGCGAGCGTGTCACCAACGCCCTGAGCTCGCGTTACGCAGAACTCGCGGAACGCGGATTGCTGCACACGCTGCAGGTGGTACGTGACTGTAACGCCGGTGGCAGGATTGAGACGCTGGGCTGTTCCGCCAGCGGTGAGAACAACGCGCAGGAGGCTCACTGATGAAGATTTGCCAGGTTGAACGCCCGCTGGTGTCAACCAATCGCATCCCGGGCCTGGAGCACAAACACCTCCAGGTGGTGCGTGACGGCAGTTCCAAGGTGGTGGCGGTCGACGCGGTCGGCTGCATCCCGGGTGACTGGGTCATCTGCGTCGGCAGCTCCGCGGCACGCGAGGCGGCCGGCAGCAAGGAATACCCGAGCGATCTGACCATCGTCGGGATCATCGACCGCTGGCCCCCGGAAGGGGAGCAGGCCTGATGGAGATCCTGCAGGTCGAGATGCCGCTGGTGTGCACCCGTCGCATCGACGGACTGAAGCAGACCAGCCTGCGTGTCCTGCGGGATGGGAATGGCAAGCGCCAGGTGGCGGTCGACCCGGTGGGTGCCCGTGAAGGCAACTGGGTGTTCACCGTCAGCGGTTCGGCCGCGCGCTATGCCGCCGGTGACTTCGAGGTGCTGACCGATCTGACGATCGGCGGGATCATCGATCACTGGGAAGCCGACGCCTGACGCGGCCGGCTGGATTGGACAACGGTTTAGAAATCAACAAACGAGTCAGCAGGAGACATTGAGATGGCAGACGAAAACTACGGCATCGCACTGGGCATGATCGAAACGCGCGGGCTGGTGCCCGCCATCGAGGCGGCCGACGCCATGACCAAGGCCGCTGAAGTCCGCCTCATCGGGCGTGAATTCGTGGGCGGCGGTTATGTCACCGTGCTGGTCCGCGGCGAAACGGGTGCGGTCAACGCCGCCGTTCGCGCCGGTGCAGATGCCTGTGAACGTGTTGGTGACGGCCTGGTCGCCGCCCACATTATTGCTCGCCCGCATCGCGAGGTTGAGCCGGTTCTCAGCAAGAAGTAAGGCTAACTGAAAGACTTTTATTTCCGACGACGGAGACACGACGATGGCAAGCGAAAACTACGGTATTGCTCTGGGTATGATCGAAACCCGCGGTCTGGTGCCCGCGATCGAAGCGGCTGACGCCATGACCAAGGCGGCTGAAGTGCGCCTGATCGGCCGCGAATTTGTGGGTGGTGGTTACGTGACCGTGCTGGTCCGTGGCGAAACCGGCGCCGTTAACGCCGCGGTTCGCGCCGGTGCCGACGCCTGCGAACGCGTGGGTGACGGTCTGGTTGCTGCCCACATCATTGCTCGCCCGCACCGCGAAGTTGAGCCGGTTCTTCCGGCTGGCGGCCCGGCTGTTGAGTAACGAGCGCTTCAACACGAAATCCATTTGACAGGAGTTTCAACAATGGCCAACGACAATTATGGTATCGCGCTCGGCATGATCGAGACCCGTGGTCTGGTTCCGGCTATCGAAGCCGCTGACGCCATGACCAAGGCCGCCGAAGTGCGCCTGATCGGCCGCGAGTTCGTCGGCGGTGGCTACGTGACCGTGCTGGTCCGTGGCGAAACCGGCGCCGTGAACGCTGCCGTTCGTGCCGGTGCCGATGCCTGCGAACGCGTGGGTGACGGTCTGGTTGCTGCTCACATCATTGCCCGCCCGCATCGCGAAGTGGAGCCTGTGCTCTCTTCCACGGGCAATGGTCCGGCGCGCAGCTAAGTGGGTCTGGTCGGCCTGATCTAGGCCGGCCTGCCGACTGATCCGTCGTCTATGTTGTTTGCCAGCGCCGATCAGCGTGTATTCGGTTACCTCGGGCGGGCTCTGAGTCTGGAGCTCACTGCTGTACAGCAGTACAGCACCCAGGCGCGACTCGTCGCGACCTGGGGGCTGCCCGAGGCCGCCGAACACCTGCACAAGGAGGCAGGCGAAGAGATGGGCCATGTGGACCGTATCATCGGTCGCATGCTGGCCCTGGGCGTGGCGCCTAACGCCTCGCAGCTTCGTCCTGTACGCCTGGGCAGGAACCTGCGCGAACTGCTGCTGGAAAACCATGCGTTCGAGCTCGAGCTCGTGCGTCTGTATGACGATGCGACAAGGCATTGCGCCCGTATGGGTGATCACGACAATCGAATCTTTTTCGAGACCCTTCTCGAGGAAGAGCGCGCCCATGGCCGCGAACTGGCCGAATGGATCGCGCGTCTCGAAACACCACAGCAGAACGCCGCACAGCCCGCATCGCCGGGTCGCGCGACGTTTTAAGCGAGGTTGGCCATGGCCGCAACGGAATGGCAGGAACGTAATCGCCCGGTTCGACTGGAAAAACGCTACGAGTTTCCGGATTACGGCACGTTACGGGATTTTCTCGATCGTGCAGCCGAACTCTCCGAACGTGTGGGACTGTTCCCCGACATGGGCTTTGGTCGAGACTATGTGAATGTCACCATTCACCTCGACGAAGGTGCCGAGGAGATCAGCCCGGAACAACGCGAATTCGCCGAGCAGCTCGACGCGCTGTCTACGGCGGACAACGAACTCAATAACTGAGGATACCGCCATGCCCGTCATCGCTGTGGTGGGCAACAAGGGTGGTGCGGGTAAGACAACGCTGGCGGTGAATCTCGCCGCGGCATTGGCTCGTCGCGCATCCACCGTGGTGCTCGATGCCGATCCGCAGGGTTCTGCCCTTCAGTGGCGTGCCTTTGCCGACGGCCGTGCTGCCGTGGATGTCCTGTGTGCCACGGCGGGTATCGAGTCCCTGGTGCGCAACGCAGCATCGCGTCATTCCCACGTCATCATTGATTGCCCCCCTTCCGTACATTCCCCGCAAATGAATGCGGCACTGCGTATCGCGGATCTTGCCCTGATCCCGGTGCAGCCATCGCCGGTCGACCTGTGGGCCACGGTCCATGTCGAGGAGGCCGTCGCGCGGGCGCGCGAGTCGAATCCCGAACTGGACGCCCTGGTCGTCATCAATCAGCTGGAGGCACGCACCGTGCTGTCCCGACTGATGCGTGATGCGGTGTCCGAACTGGCGCTGCCGGTGGCGGATACGGCCATCCGGCGCCGTGCGGTGTTCCGCACCAGTGCGCTGGAAGGCAAGAGCGTGATGGACATGGGCAAGCGGGGCGAGGAAGCCGTCGCGGAACTCGACCAACTGATCAACGAGGTACTCAAGTCATGAGCGATACCGAAAAGACCCGACAGAAGCTGATGGACACCATTCGCCGCACCAAGGCGGGCGCCACCGGCGCGCCGGAAGAGGCCCCGCAGGCGGCCGCCGCGGCGGAAAAGCCGGCGCCTGCCGCCAGGCCCAAGACGGCGAAACCGAAGGCCAAGCCGAGCCCGAAGCCGGCTGCCAGCAAGAGCACCCCGGCGAAAAAGTCTGCGGGCGGCAGCCAGGGCGATGCCTATCAGAGCGGTCGCCGCGTCTGGCCGGACTGAGATTTAATCATTTATAATCGTCGATATATTCGTTTCATATAATCGATTTGAAGCAAAGAGTCAGGCACCGCATACTCAATCCATTGACGTAACGACAGGTCAATTCGGAGGAAGGCACCGATGTCCGCCCTCAGTAACCTGCTCATACCTGCGGTCCTGTTCTTCGCCCTGGGTTTTCTGGCCCGGGTCATCAAGTCGGACCTGCGCCTGCCGCAGGACCTGGCGAAGATGCTCTCGATCTACCTGCTGGTGGCCATCGGGCTGCATGGCGGGTACGAGCTGGGCCAGTCGGATCTCGGGGCGGCATTCAATGCCGTACTGTGGGCGGTGATCCTGGGTTTCGGATTGCCGCTCATCGGTTACGCCCTTCTCCTGTTCACCCGTCGTGTCGACCGGATGAATGCTGCGGCGATTGCAGCGCACTACGGTTCGGTGAGCGCCGGTACCTTTCTTACCGCCATCGCCTACCTGGACAGTGCCGGCATCACGTACGAGAGCTATCCGGTCATCATGCTGGCGGTGATGGAGTCGCCCGCCATCATCGTCGGCCTGTTGCTGGCCTCCTGGTCGCGACGCCAGCTCGTCGATGCGGGCGATGCCGACCCGGCGAACGGCAATGGCAGCGGCCGGCGGCAGTGGAAGACGCTGGCGCACGAGGCGCTGACCAATGGCAGCGTGGTGCTGCTGCTCGGTTCGATGGTGATCGGCGCTGTTTCGCGACCGGGCTCCATGGAAAAGCTCTCGCCGTTCATCGACGAGATCTTCATGGGGGTGCTCTGCCTGTTCCTGTTCGAGATGGGCATGGAGGCGGCGCGCCGCATACGCGAGTTTCGCAAGGTGGGCCCGGTGCTGATCGGCTTCGGCCTGATCATGCCGCTCATCGGTGGCGCCATCGGTATTGCGGTGGGTCACCTGGCGCTGGATCTGAGCATCGGCGGGACCACGCTGGTCGGTGTGCTCGGCGCGAGTGCCTCCTATATCGCGGTACCGCCGGCCATGCGCCTGGCCGTGCCCGAGGCGAATCCATCCTATTATCTAACGCTCGCACTCGGTATTACCTTTCCGTTTAATGTCGTCATCGGTATTCCTCTCTATCACCAATTGGCCATCATAGTGGGTGCCTGATACAGGACATAGATGCCATGCACGAGCTTTCGTCCGAGAAATTGATCACGATCATTACGACCGATGTTCTTGAAGACCGTCTGATCACAATCGTCAAGGCGCATGGGGCAAGCGGCTATACGATTCAGCGGGCTCGTGGTGGTGGTTCGAGCGGAGAGCAAAGCGGGATGCTGGATGTGGATACGAATATCACCTTCCACGTCGTGTTGCCGCCTGATAGGCTCTCGGGAGTACTTGCAGACTTGCATCGATTGATTCGGAAACATTATCACCTGACGGTTTGGGTGTCCGATGTTTCGGTGCTGCGACCAGAGAAGTTTTCTGACCCACTTGCCTGACCCGGTTATTACTCGTGTAGAGGCCTATAATTGATGCGGCGACTAAGCTCAAGGCTGTTCCCGTTTGTTGGTTGGTTTCCTGTCACGGCGGGTGGTTTGCGTGCAGATCTGATGGCGGGACTCGCCGTTGCGCTAGTGCTTATACCCCAGTCCATGGCATATGCGCAGCTTGCGCAGTTGCCGCCCATCTATGGCCTGTACGCAGCCTTTCTGCCGGTTATGGTTGCTGCGCTATGGGGCTCGTCAAGCCAGTTGGCCACCGGGCCAGTTGCTGTCGTATCGTTGCTTACGGGGACTGCGCTATTACCCTTTGCGGCAGCAGGCTCACCAGAGTTCATAGCGTTGGCTATTGCACTTGCAGCGCTTATCGGGGTGATTCAGCTGCTGCTCGGGCTCTTGCGCATGGGTGTGCTCGTCAGCTTCATTTCTCATCCGGTGGTGATTGGGTTCACGAATGCTGCGGCGCTTATCATCGCGCTCTCACAGCTTAATAAGCTGCTAGGCCTTCAGCGCGATACCGAAAGTGCTTTCCTGGTGGGTATCTGGGACATGCTGTTGAGGATCGGTGACTCACATGTTCCTACTGTGATGATGGGCGTGGGTGCAATAGCCCTGATGTGGTTGCTGAAGAAGTATCTCCCGAGGGCTCCGGGTGTTCTCATTGCCGTTGTGCTGTCCATCCTGATCAGCTGGTTGGCTGGTTTTGAACGCAAGACAAGCGTGTCAATGGATGCGATCGCAACTGAAGAAGTTCGCGCCTTGATCGAGGAGAAGCACGCTGTAAAGCTGGCTGCCGAGACGCGCGAAGAGGTAGTGCGTGATATCGATGAGCGACTTGTCGATATCACTGATGGTGAGGCGCTGATGCTGCAGCATCAGCGTAACGTCGCTGCCCATGAGGCCGAGGAGTTGCGGGAGAAAGCCAGGCTGATCGCTTCAGAGATACGCAGGATTGGCTTGCAACAGGCTGCCGGAGGTGTGGGTGTCTTCTACGCCGTCGATGTATCGCCGACAGATGTGGAGCTTGACAAGGGCATATGGCGATTCGTCGGTACCTCTGAGAACGAGGTGACGCTGAGCAGTGGCGGGGCTGTTGTCGGTACGGTTCCCAGGGGTTTGCCTGATCTCGCCTGGCCAAGCCTTGACTGGCAGGTGGTTACGTCGTTGATCACGTCGGCCTTCATTATTGCAATGGTCGGGTTCACTGAGGCGATTGCCATTGCCAAGGCGATGGCGGCGAAAACCGGTCAGCGCATCGACCCGAATCAGGAGTTGATAGGGCAGGGACTGGCGAATATGGTCGGCAGTATCAGTCAGGCTTATCCGGTGAGTGGTTCGTTCTCGCGTTCGGCTGTCAACCTGAGCAATGGTGCGCGCACGGGACTTTCGTCTGTGTTTACCGCGCTGATTGTGCTCGTGACATTGCTCTTCCTGACATCTCTGCTTTATCACCTTCCCCAGGCAGTGCTTGCGGCCATCATCATGATGGCGGTCTCGGGCCTGGTGAATGTCAAGGCAGTCAAGCATGCCTGGCAGGCAAGTCGACACGACGGGCTGGCCGCCATCGTGACCTTCGTTGTCACTCTGGTGCTTGCGCCCAATCTCGAATTCGGGATTCTCGCCGGCGTAGGCCTTGCCGTGGCGCTGTATCTTTATCGAACGATGCGGCCTCGTGTAGCCGAGCTTGCGCGCTACCAGGATGGCACCTTGCGTGATGCCAGGCTGTATGGGCTGGCGCCATTCAAGAGTGCCTGCATCATTCGTTTCGACGGCGGACTGTTCTTTGCCAATGTTCCCTATTTCGAAGATGCTGTGCTGAATGCCGTTGCGCGCAATCCCGAGGCCAAGTATGTCGTGATCGTCGGCAAGGGAATCAATGAGGTCGACGCGTCCGGCGAGGAGGTTATACGTCATCTCGTACGGCGCCTGCGCGAACGGGATGTCACGTTGGTATTTGCCGGCATCAAGGCGCAGGTGCTCGATGTGATGCAGCGTACCGGTCTTTACGAGGAGATTGGCGAGAAGTACGTTTTTCGCTCGACCCAGGGTGCACTGGATGCCGTGGCGGAATGGACGGGCGACGACTCCTTGCGAGACGCAAAGTCGGAGAAATCCGGCAGTGGACACCCAGTCGCAGATCCTGCCTGAGGGTTGGGGTGGAGAGCGGGTCGTGACGCATGTGGCGAATCGCCGCACCACGAGCCTGCTGCCATGGGTTCTCGTCCTGAGAACGAGGCAAGAATTATACATTTATAATGGTCTATAGTTTATTTAAAAAATATCAATTAGAATAAATCACTTGTTGTGGCCATACTCCGGTGTCCTGAAGGTTTACCCAATGACGCGACTGGTAAATTGCCCGGCACTGGGCCGCTGCCTGATTCACAGCGATATGCCGTGTCGCGGCGTCGTCGACTCTCGACTGACAACGACAGTCTGAAAGACCCGGAGTAACCCGATGCACTCGCTTCTTTACACGCTGTTCCCTTTCCTGCGCTGGTTCCCCATGAATTCGGCCGGAATACGTGCCGATTTCCTCGCTGGTCTCACTGTGGCATTGGTACTTGTTCCGCAAAGCATGGCCTATGCACAGCTTGCCGGATTGCCAGTGGTATACGGCCTGTATGCCTCCTTTATCCCCGTCATCGTCGCATCGCTGTGGGGGTCGTCCAGTCAGCTGCATACGGGTCCGGTGGCAATGCTGTCCCTGATGTCAGCAGCAGCACTTATCCCATTCGCAAGTCCAGAGAGCCCCAGTTTCATCGAGTTGTCGGTAATGCTGGCATTGATGGTTGGTGTGCTGCGTCTGGCGCTGGGTGTGTTCCGCCTTGGGGCGATCGTCAATCTGCTGTCGAGCCCCGTGATCGTGGGTTTCACGAATGCTGCAGCGCTCATTATCGGTTTGTCGCAGCTGAGTAAGGTTCTCGGTGTGCCATTTCCTCGCACGGATAATTACCTGGCTGACCTGTGGCGTGTTCTCGAACAGATTCCAGAGTTGCATTGGCCGACCCTGATATTCGGTGTGGGTGCATGGTTGGTGATATCTCTGATGCGCCGCGTAATGCCCTCTCTCCCAGGCGTACTCGTTGCCGTTGTGCTGGCCACTCTGGTGAGTGCGGTGGTCGGCTACGAGAACAAGAAGACGGTGTCTCTGGAACAGATTGAGGACCCGGTCATTGCTGAGGCGATAGATGCCTTCGGCAAGGTGCACATGCGTATCGGTGAGCTCACAAACGAGATTGCTGAGGTCAACCGTTATGCTGAAGAACTGAAGAAGCGTGGCAACGAGAAGGATTTCGCTGAGGCTGCCATGCTGGAGGCCAGTGCGGCGGTTTATTCGCAAAAGCTGGATAAGCTGAAATCGGAGAATACAGTGCGCCGCGTTGAACTGCATGCAATGCGGTTGACGCAGATCGCAGGTGATGACGGGGTGTCACGTTTCGTACCCGTCGCTGCTGTGGAGTCGACCGAGGGAGGTGTATGGCGTTTCCATGGTGTCGACAAAGATGGTGTCGTACTCTCATCGGGTGGTGCCGTTGTGGGCAATATTCCGGAAGGGTTGCCGAGTTTCGAAGTGCCTACTATCCAGTGGGAGCTCGTGATTGCGTTGCTGCCCGCCGCGCTGGTCATGGCACTGATCGGTTTCATGGAGGCAACCTCCATTTCCAAGGCCATCGCCACCAACACGGGTGAGCGAGTGGACACCAGCAAGGAGCTGGTGGGACAGGGTCTGGCGAACATCGCCGGCAGCTTCTTCGGCTCCTATACCGTTAGCGGCTCCTTCTCGCGCTCGGCCGTGGCTGCGCGTACGGGTGCGAAAACCGGTTTGTTCGCCATCATCAGTGCATTGGCCGTGATGCTGGTGCTGCTGTTCTTCACCGAGTATCTGTATCACCTGCCGCAGGCGGTGCTGGCGGTGATCGTGATGATGGCGGTGTTCAGCCTGATCCGTATCTCGCCGCTGGTGAACGCCTGGAAGTTCGATCGCATCGGCGCACTCATCGGCGTCATCACCTTTGTTGCCACCCTGTTAATGGCGCCATCGATTGCCAACGGAATCCTGCTTGGCGTGGCTCTGACCGTGCTTTACCACCTGGTGCGGATCATGAAGCCGCGTACCGAGATCGTCGGTCGCAAGGATGATGGCACCCTGGGCGGGATGCTCACGCATGGGCTCGAGCCGATCAGCGAGAACTTCGTACCGGTTCGTTTCGATGGCTCGCTCACCTTCATCAACGTGGCCTATTTCGAAGATGTGATCCTCGAGGCGCATAGCGATTTCCCGGATGCCAAGGCGATCCTCGTGATCGGCAGCAGCATCAACGAGATCGATGCCTCCGGTGAGGAGAAGGTACGCGAGGTGGCACAGCGCCTGCGCGAGGTGGGTGTGAAACTTGCCTTCAGCGGTCTCAAGCACCAGGTCATGCGAGTGATGGAGCGCAGTGGGCTGGTCAAAGAGCTGGGGGCAGATGCCTTCTATCCCGACAAGCAAAGTGCACTCGATGCAATGATCAAGCAATACGGTGCCGGCCCCGCGCCGGCGCGCAGCCCTGCCGCCGGCTAAGGCCGGGGCGGGCGACTGCCCAGGCAACCGGCGATGGCCAGGAAGGGGGAATACATGGGGGACGAGTCGTCCAGCCGCTCCAGACAGGGCTATCTGCCTGCCGTGGCCATGCCCGAGCACCTGATCCGGCATGCCACCCTGCGCCAGCTGCAGGTCTTCGAGGCGATTGTCCGCCTCGGCAGTTTCACGCGCGCGGCCGAGGAGCTGTTCCTGACCCAGCCCACGGTGTCCATGCAGATCAAGAAGCTCACGGATGCCGTGGGTCTGCCGCTGTTCGAGCATGTGGGGCGCAACGTGCAGCCCACCGAGGCCGGGCGCGAGCTGTACGATGCCGGCCGGCGCATGTTCGAGACCCTGGCCAACCTCGAGATGAAGATGGCCGATCTGCAGGGCATGAAGCGTGGTCGCCTGCGCCTGGGGGTTATCACCACGGCGCAGTATTTTGCGCCGGAGATCCTCGGTGAGTTCAGTGCGCTCTACCCGGGTATCGAAGTCGCCCTGAAGGTATCCAACCGCGACAGCATCATCGAACGCCTGCAGGGCAACGAGGACGACCTCTACATCATGGGCCAGGCCCCCGAGGGCGAGGTCGAGGTGGAGGCCTTTCCCTTCGCGCCCAACCCGCTGGTCGTGATCGCCCCGCGCAACCACCCGCTGGTCGGCGAGCGTGACATCCCCCTGTCCCGTCTGGCGGAAGAGCCCTTCATCCTGCGCGAACCCGGTTCCGGTATCCGCGATGCCATCACGCGCTACTTCGACGCCGAAGGCGTGCGGCCCAAGGTGCGCATGGAACTCGGCAGTAACGAGGCCATCAAGCACGCGGTGGTCGGCGGGCTCGGGCTGTCGGTGCTGTCCCTGCACACGCTGGCGCTGGAGGGCACCAGCGGTCCCGTGGCGATTCTCGACATCGAGGGTTTCCCGATCCTGCGGCGCTGGTACCTGGTGTATCCGAAGGGCAAGGAGCTCTCGCTACTGGCCAGCACCTTCCTCGAGTTTGCCAAGGAGAGCGAGACCAAGATCCGCGAACGCCTGTTCCGTATCTGGCCGCCGCTCAAGGAGTACGACCTCGACAAGGTCGAGCCCGCCACGCGGGTGAAGAAAAAGGCGGCGAGAAAGGGCTAGCGCACCGCTAGCCGAAGCAGGCCTGGATCGCGGCCTCCAGCGTATCGCGCATGTCCGCATCGTCTGTGAGCGGGCGCGCCAGGGTCATGCTGCAGGCGGACAGCGGTTCGATGCCCTGGGCGATGAGCCGGCCCGCATAGACCAGCAGCCGCGTCGAGATCCCTTCTTCCAGTCCATGTCCCTTCAGATGGCGTGCGCGTTCTGCGATGTGCACCAGTCGCGCCGCCGTATCTTCGTCCACGCCGCTTTCGGCAGCGACGATCTCCGTCTCGATGGCGGCCTCAGGGTAGTCGAAATCCAGCGCCGCGAAGCGCTGCCGGGTCGAGGGTTTCAGGTCCTTCATCAGGCTCTGGTAGCCCGGGTTGTAGGAGATCACCAGCTGAAAGTCCGGGTGGGCCTGAACCAGCTCGCCCTTCCTGTCCAGTGGCAGCGTACGGCGATGGTCGGTGAGCGGGTGGATCACCACGGTGGTGTCCTGTCGTGCCTCCACCACCTCGTCGAGGTAGCAGATGGCGCCGATGCGTGCGGCCGTGGTCAGGGGACCGTCCTGCCAGACCGTGCCGTGACGATCGAGCAGATAGCGGCCCACCAGATCGGCCGCCGTCATGTCCTCGTTGCAGGCGACGGTGACCAGCGGCCGACCGAGCCGGTGCGCCATGTACTCGACGAAGCGCGACTTGCCGCAGCCGGTCGGCCCCTTGAGCATCACCGGCAGGCGTGCGGCATAGGCGGCCTCGTAAAGCGCCACCTCGTCACCGACCGGGCGGTAATAGGGTGGGCTGGCAATGCGATGGGCTGTGGCAGGTGTGTCGCTCATGAACGCTCTCCCGGGGGTTTGGAACGACAACGCAAGTTCTGTTCCAGTTGCCCGGCCGGCGTGTACCGGCAAGGCGAGCCGCGCCGCATGCACTGCCACGGTGCAGGCGGTCTGTCGTGCCGTTCGGCGTGCACGGTTGGGAGTCATGCCGGCGGCGGGGGTTATATTCACGACCGGCCCCTTTTATAGTGGTGGGCGAATCCCTGCAGTTTCATCAATGGAAAGGCGGCGATGACCCGGATGATGCCCAAAGACTCCGTCTGGCTGGAACGCGAGAGTGCGGCCTCGCTACAACGGCTGCTGCCGCGCATCGAGGCGCGGTTTCGCGAGCGTACCGAGGCCGGTGACTGGGAGGCCTATGTCGAGCGTCTCACGCGGCACTTCCCGCGGCTCTTCAGTCGCCTGCATGCGCTGTATGGCGGCAACTACGATTTCTTCTATCACCTGGAGAGCATCCTCGCCTCCGCCACGCAGATGTGGCTGGAACGTCCGCAGGAGCTCAAGGCGCTGGATGCCATGCGCGAGGTGGACCCGCGCTGGTATCAGTCCAGCCGCATGGTCGGGGCGATGTGCTATGTCGACCGCTTTGCCGGCGACCTAGAGGGACTGCGCGAGCGTATTCCCTATCTCACCGAGCTGGGGATCACCTATCTGCACCTGATGCCGGTGTTCCGCACGCCGAAGGGCGACAACGACGGCGGCTATGCGGTGAGCAGCTACCGCGAGATCAACCCCGGGCTCGGCACCATGGACGACCTCGCGGCGCTGGCCACCGAGCTGCGGCACCATGGCATCTCGCTGGTGCTCGACTTCATCTTCAATCACACCTCCGACGAGCATGAATGGGCGCAACGCGCGCTCGCGGGCGAGGAGCCCTTCCGCGACTACTACCGCATGTATCCGGATCGCGAGATGCCGGATGCCTTCGAGCGCAGCATGGGGGAGATCTTCCCGGAGGATCACCCGGGCTCCTTTACCTACGTCAACCGCATCAAGAAATGGGTGTGGACGACCTTCAACACCTTCCAGTGGGATCTCAACTACGAGAACCCCGAGGTGTTCAACCGCATGCTGGAGGAGATGCTGTTCCTCGCCAACCAGGGGGTGGAGGTGCTGCGCCTGGATGCGGTGGCCTTTCTCTGGAAGCGGCTCGGTACCGACTGCCAGAACCTGCCCGAGGCGCACTGGCTGATCCAGGCCTTCAATGCCATCGCGAGCATCGTGGCACCGGCGGTGGTCTTCAAGTCCGAGGCCATCGTGCATCCGGATGAGGTGACCAAGTACGTGAGCCTGGATGAATGCCCCCTGTCCTACAACCCCGAGTTCATGGCCCTGATGTGGGAGGCCATGGCCACCCGCGACGTGCGCGTGCTGAATCATGCCCTGCACCGGCGCTTCGTCCTGCCGGAGGGCTGCGCCTGGGTGAACTATGCACGTTGTCACGACGACATCGGCTGGGCGTTCTCCAACAGCGACGTGCAGGCGGTGGGTTTCGATGCCGACGAACACCGGCGCTTTCTCACGCGTTTCTACACGGGACGTTACGAGGGCAGTTTCGCGCGCGGCCAGCCCTTCCAGGAAAACCCGCTGACCGGCGATGCGCGCGTCTCCGGGACCTGTGCCTCGCTCTGCGGTCTCGAGCAGGCACTGGCGGAGGACAGCGCGGAGTCGGTCGAACTGGCGATCCGTCGCATCCTGCTGTTGCACGGGCTGATCGTGACCATGGGCGGGGTGCCGCTCATCTATCTGGGCGACGAGATCGGCATGCTCAATGACGACGGCTACGACCAGGACCCGGGCAAGGCCGGCGACAGCCGCTGGCTGCATCGCCCGGTCTTCGACTGGGCACGCGCCGCCGATCGCAGCAACGCGGGCACCCCGGTCGGGCAGGTGTACCAGGGCATCCTGCGGCTGATCCAGCTGCGCCAGCAGAACCCCGCCTTCCAGCGCGCCGAGACCGATATCGCGGATACCGGCAATGCGCAGGTCTTCGGCTTCTTCCGCACCCACGACCAGCACAGCGTGTTCGTGCTCGCCAACTTCAGCGACCAGCCCCAGCGCTTGGAGGCGCGCCGTCTGCGCCAGATGGGCCTGCGCAAGACCATGGTCGATCTCTTCGCCGGCCGCACCCTCACCGCCACCCAGGAACTGGTGATGGAGCCCTACCAGTTCATGGTGCTGACCCGGGCGGTGTGAGAATGCCCGGGGTGATCCGGGCATGCCGTCGTGGCAGAAACTCTGCCTTGCCTCAGTCCTCGTCGCAGGCCACCAGCGCGGTGACGGTGACGGTCTTCCCCTCCACCCGCCAGCGAAGATCAAAATCGTACAGCCGCATGCCGTAGTCGGCCGCCGCGGTCTCCCCGCCGCGATAGGCGGGGCGCGGGTCCAGCTGCAGGAGCTCGGTGATCAGGGCGCGCAGGTCCGCCAGCCCGGCGGCCTCGCGCGCGGTGATCTCCCGGTCGGCGCTGTCCGTGAAGGCGATACCGAGTGTCCGGTCGGGCGGGGTGGGGGCGAAGCCGCCGCGGGCCTCGGGCAGGGCGTCGGCGTAGGGGAGGTAGGGCTTGATGTCGACGACCGGGGTGCCGTCCAGCAGGTCGATGCCGCTGACATGCAGGCTGACGGCATCGCCTGCGATCTCGATGCGGTCGAGCCGCACCACCGACAGACCCAGCGGGTTGGGCCGGTAGGTGGAGCGGGTGGCGAAGACGCCGACGCGCTCGTTGCCGCCGAGGCGCGGCGGGCGCACGGTGGCCCGCCAGGCGGCGCCGAGGTGGCGGTGGAAGAGGAAGCTGATCCACAGGTGCGAGAAGTCCTCGATGCCGCGAAAGGCCTCGGGCCGGTTGTAGGGCGCGAGGATCTCGATGCGCGCGCGGGCATGCGGCACGAGCCCCGGCTGGCGCGGGATGCCGAACTTCTCCCGGAAGCAGGAATGCACGTAGCCGATGGGCTGCAGGGTGATGGCGTGTCTGTTCCCGCCCATGTTGTCAGAGCCTGCCGCTGCGCTTGATGTCGAGGTAGCTGTTCACCAGCGCCACCGAGAGCCGGTCGGGCGGCACGTCGAGGCTGAGGATGCCGCTGGCCTGGACGTTCTCGAAGGTGCGGCGGCGCGAGGCGAGGTAGCGGTGGGTGCTGGCCACGCGGATGGCGTCGTCGAAGTCCTCGACCTCGTCCTGCAGCACGTCCTCCAGCGCGCGCTCCTGCATGCTGGCGAGCAGCACCAGGTGGCGCTTCTTCAGCAGGTGCAGGGCGGGCAGCAGGTCCTCGCTGTCCTCGTCGCGCAGGTTGGTGATCACGATCACCAGGGCGCGCTTCTTCTGCCGGGCGAGGAACTGGGTGACGGCCTGGGCGTAGTCCGGCGCCTGGGTGGTGGGCTGCAGGTCGTAGACGGTGTTGAGGATGTGGTTGAGCTGGGCCTGGCCCTTGGCCGGGCGCAGCCAGCGCTGTTCGCCGCTGAAGGTGCCCAGGCCCACGGCATCGCCCTGGCGCAGGGCGACGTAGCCGAGCAGCAGCAGGGCATTGAGGGTGTGGTCGAAGTGCGAGAGGGCGTCGTCGCGGGTGAACATGCGGTGTCCGCAGTCCACCAGGAACACCACCTCCTGGTCGCGCTCGTCCTGGTATTCGCGGGCGATGAGCTTGCGCATGCGCGAGCTGGCCTTCCAGTCGATCTGGCGCGGGGAGTCGCCGCGCCGGTATTCGCGCAGCTGGTGGAAGTCCTGGCCCTCGCCGCGGCGGCGGCGCTTGAGGATGCCCATCTGGCTCAGGCGGTTGTCCATGGCCAGCAGGATGTACTTGCTCACGGCGGCGAAGTTCGGATAGACCTGCGCGCGTCCCTCCAGCGGCACCCGCAGGCTGCGCTGCCACAGGCCCAGCGGCGAGGTGAGGCGCAGCTGCACGCCGGGAAAGACCAGCTCGCCCCGTTCGACGGGGCGGATCTGGTAGCCGAGCTCGACGTGCTGGTCCGGGGCCAGCGTCGCGCCCTGTGGCAGGCCCTCGGCCGTCACCGCCTCGGGGTGGTGGTCGTAGATCTCAAGACGCAGCCGCCGCCGGCCCGGGTTGTGCACCCGCAGGGTGACCGGCCGCCTCACCCCCAGCGGCAGCGAGCCGGCCAGCTCGCGCGTCACCGGCGGCGGGCGCATGCGCCAGGCGGCCAGGGCGTCGACGAGGACCACCCCCGCCAGGGCGGCCAGGGCCCAGCCCCAGGCAGGGGCGAGCACCGGCCACAGGGCGGCGGCCAGTCCCAGGGCGGCCAGCAGCCAGAGGGCGAGGAAGAGGCGGCGGGCGGGGATCATGTGCGCGGGGCGTCGACCCGGTCGATGAGGGCGGCGAGCACCTGGTCGGGGGTCTGGCCTTCCAGCTCCAGTTCCGGCGAGAGCACGATGCGGTGGCGCAGCGCGGGCCGGGCGATCTGCTTCACGTCGTCCGGCGTGACGAAGTCGCGCCCGGCCAGCAGGGCGGCGGCACGGGCCGCGCGCACCAGGCTGATGCCGCCGCGCGGGCCGGCGCCGACGGCGATGCCCTGCCAGTCGCGGGTGGTGCGGGCGATGCGCACGGCATAGTCGTTCACCTGCCGGTCGACGCGCACCTGGGCGGTGAGGCGCTGCAGGGTCTGGATGGCCTCGGGCCGGACCAGGGTCTGCACGGCGCTGACGTCGAGCACATCGCCGACGTGACCGCCGGTGATGCTCGCCACCATCTCCTGCTCCTCCGTTTCTCCCGGATAGTCGATCTGCACCTTGAAGAGGAAGCGGTCGAGCTGGGCCTCGGGCAGGGGATAGGTGCCTTCCTGCTCGATGGGGTTCTGGGTGGCCAGGGTCATGAAGGGCCGCGGCACCGGCATGGCCTGGCCCTCGATGGTGACCTGCTGTTCCTGCATCACCTCGAGCAGGGCGGACTGGGTCTTGGCCGGGGCGCGGTTGATCTCGTCGGCCAGCAGCAGGTGGGTGAAGACCGGGCCCTGGCGCACGTTGAAGCGCTCGCTCTTCATGTCGTAGATGACGTGGCCGGTGACGTCGCTGGGCATCAGGTCGGGCGTGAACTGGATGCGGGCGAAGCTGCCGTCGAAGGTGCGGGCCAGGGCCTGCACCAGCAGGGTCTTGCCCAGTCCGGGCACGCCCTCGATGAGCACGTGGCCGGCGGCGAACAGGGCGATGAGCACCTCGTCGATCACCTCGCGCTGGCCGACCACGGCCTTGCCGATCTCCTCGCGCATGCGCCGGGCGAGCTGGCTGGCCTTCATGAGCTGCTCGTCGGCGGCGGGCTGGCGAGCGGCGTTGCTGTCGTCGTGGATGTTGTCGTCCGTCATAGCTGCTTCCTGATGGTTTCGAGCGTTCGGATGAGGCGGGTGAAGTCCTGCGCCTGGCTGTGGTCGCGACGATGCAGGAGTTCGTGGATCTCGGCCGGCGGCAGGCCGGTGAGTCTTGCCAGGTGCTGCTGACGTTCCTCGACGGGCAGCTCGGCCCAGCCCGGGTGCACCCGGCACAGGCGCGCGTCCAGCGCCTGGCGCACGTCGTCCACCAGGGCCTGGCGGCGGTCGTGGCGCCACAGGTAATGGCCGGCGGCCTCGATGTGCTCGAGCAGGCGTCGGCGGGTCGGCGGCGGCACCGGTACCAGCGGGCCGAAGCGCTGGCCGGCGGCCAGCAGCCAGGCGAGGAACAGCAGCCCCAGGCTGAGGATGAGCGCGGGGGCGTGACGCCACAGCCAGACCGGCAGGCCCGGCATCTCGTCGAAGCGCACCAGCCAGACCTGCGAGGGGACGTGTTGCAGGTGCACGAGATGCCAGAGGAATTCGGCGTGGTCGTGGTCGCCGATGTACCAGTTGTTGATGAACTGCATGGGCCCGAGCAGGGTGATGCCGCCCTCGCCCAGGTGCCGGTGGACGAGGTGGGTACGGGCATCGCTCTGGATGACGCGGTCGTCGGCCTGTGCGCCGGTGAAGTGGATCCAGTTGTCGAAGTCGACCGCCAGCGGCTCGTCGGCGGCCTGCAGCGGCACCTCGACGGGGCCGGTGAGGTAGTCCGTGTGCTCGATGCCCAGGTCGAGGCGCGCGAGCAGCGGGTCCTGGCCACCCTGCAGCTGCCAGTCCTCCGCATCGCTGTCCCATGTGAAGTCGCGGCTGCGCACCACCAGGTGGCCGCCGGCGCGCACCCAGTCGAACAGGCGGTCGTAGTGGCTCTCCACCAGGGTGAGGCGCTCGGTGGTGATGACCAGCACCGCGTCGGTGGCCGGCAGCTGCTCGAGCTGCTGCAGCGAATCGACGTCCTCTGCCGGCACGCCCATGGCGCGCAGGAAGCGGCCGGCGGCCAGCAGCGGGTTGTGCCGGGCCTCGGCGCTGGGCCTGACCCATTCCTTCTCCGGCACCTGCTCGTAGTTTTTCAGGAACAGGGCGACGCCGCCGGCGACCAGCAGGATGAAGACGAGCCCGATCACCATGCCGAGACGGCTCATGCCGCGGCCTCCCCGTCGTCCCCGGCGAAGTGCGTCTGCCATTGCGCCAGCAGGCGCTGGCTTTGCGTGGACTCCGGCTCGCGGTGGGCGTAGGCGATGAGCTGCCAGACACCGGTGAGCTCGGCCAGGTACTGGTGGCGCGGGGCGGAGATGGCCTGGCGGGCCAGGGCGAGGATGTCGCCCTCGGTGTGGCTGTCGTGCAGGGCCAGGCCCTCGCGGTGGACCAGCGCCGCCAGGGCGCCGCGATACAGCAGGCTCATGGCCTCGCGGTGGCGGCCGGCCTGCCACAGGGCCCGGGCGGCGGCCGCGATGTCCTCGGGCAGCGAGTCGGCGCGCAGGTCCAGGCCGAACAGGGTGTCGGGCGGACGATAACCCGGCTGCCGGCGGCGACGCCCCGTGATCAGGCCCAGCCAGCGGTCACGGTAGACGATGAGCAGCAGGACGGCGAGGCCCAGCAGGAACCATAGCGAGGCCCGGGTGAGGGTGGCCAGGAGCTCGGCCAGGTCCTCGAAGAACTCGCCGAATTCGGGGCCGTCCTCCCGGGTGTTCTTGCCGTCGTCCTCGCGCGGCTTGAAGCGCCAGCGCAGCACTTCGCGCTGGTGACCGAAGTCCTTCGCGGCCAGCACGGCCTCGATGGTCCCGGCGGCGCGGTCCGCCGACAGGCGGGTGGGGTTGACGGTCTCGCCGACGGCGGCCGGTTCCTCACCCGGTTCCTCCCGGGTCGGCAGCTCCTGGGTCTGTTGCTCCTCGGCCTGTTGCTCCTGCGCCTGTCCCTCCTGGGCCTGGACCGGGGCCGGCAGGCCGAGGGTGAGCAGGGCGGCCAGCAGCAGGGCGGCCAGGGGGGCGAGGAACAGGGCCGCGGCCTGTGCGCGCAGGGCGGCCAGGCGCTGCGCCAGCCGGCGGAAGACGATCTCGATGTCCCAGCCCTCGAGCTGGGTGCGGCGATTGAGGTAGAGGGTGAAGCCGCCGGCCACGAACAGGGGCTCGATCAGGCTGACCACCAGGAAGTACATGCCGGCCTGCACCGCGCTCACCCAGTAGGCCGGGTCGTCGCGAAACAGCAGGTCCGGCAGGTCGAAGTCCAGGTGCGCCGGCAGCAGCAGCCAGATCAGGCCGTACAGTCCCAGCCAGACGATGAACTCGAAGCCCACGCAGACCAGGGTGAGCCACACGGCGTAGGGACGTGCCCGGATCTGCAGGACGCCCTGGCGGCGCCGGCGTATCCGGCCGCGCAGCCCCTCGAGCTGCCAGACGGGCAGGGTGAAGCTGCGCGTGAAGCTCGGGATGCGCAGCAGGGTGAGCTGGCTCAGCAGCCCGGTGCGCAGCAGGCCGGGCACGGCGCCGAGGGCCTGGCGGGCGGTCGTGCGCTCGTCGAAGATGGCCCGGCTGAGCACGAACAGCACCACGCGGTCGTAGAAGGGCTTGCACCACCAGAACAGGAGGGGCACCAGCCAGGGGTGGTCCTGGAGCGCGACGCTGAGGAACAGGAACAGCGGCAGGACGGTGAGAAACCAGGCGGTATAGATGTCGCGCGCGTGGCGGCGTACCAGGCCGAAGCCCAGGTCGATAGCCTCCCAGGGGCTGCGGCTGCGCAGGGCGATGTTGAGCGCCTCAAGCTGCACGGCGGCGCCCCAGGAAGAGGAAGTAGGCGATGACCAGCACCCAGAGGGCGATACCCACGCCCCACTTGATCGTCACCGGCGTGGCGGCGATGGACGACCAGAAGGCCTCGATGAAGGCGGCGATGAAGAACATGGTGGCGGCGCCGAAGACCAGGGTGACGGCGACGCGGCCGTTGTCCAGCAGGGCCCGCAGCCGGCTTTTGCGACCCGGCCGCACCAGGCCGGCGGCCAGCTTGAGCCCCGCCGCCCCGGAGATGACGATGGCGGTGAGCTCCATGGCGCTGTGGCCGGCGACGAAGCCCCAGAAGGTCTCGATGTAGCCGATGTGGGTGAGGTGGCCGGCCACGGCGCCGATCACCAGGCCGTTGTAGATGAGATAGAACAGCGTGCCCAGGCCGAAGACCAGGCCGCCGGCGAAGGTCTGGAAGCCGATGCTGGTGTTGTTGCGGATGTAGTAGCCGAACATCAGCACGTCGGAGTCGGCCTCGCGCTCGCGCCCCAGCCGCTCGTGGTTCTCCGGGTCGTACATCGACTCCATGTTCACCACGGTCCAGCCGTCGAGCACGGTGTAGACGAACTCGGGGGCGAACTGCACCGTCACCAGCATGCCGAAGAAGGGGCCATAGAACAGCAGGCAGGCGAGCAGCAGGGCACGCCACTCGCGGCGGACGGTGGCGGGGAAGTCGGCGGCGGCGAAGCGCAGCATGCGCCCGGCCAGCCCGCTGCGCGACTGGTACAGCCGCTGGTGGCCGCGCAGTACCAGGTCGTCCAGGCGTTCGATCAGCGGCTGGCTGTAGAGCCTGGCGCGGGCCAGGGCCAGGTGATGGCAGGCCTCGCGGTAGAGGCGCGGGAACTCGCCGGGGTCGACGGGCGGGGCGTCCGCCTGCGCCGGCCTGCCGCGGCCCGCTGCGAGCAGGTCCTCGAGGCGCTCCCAGTTCGCCTGGTGACGGGCGATGAACTGTTCCTGGTTCATGCCACCGGGCCTCCGTTGCCGTTACCGCTGCCATTGCCCCTGCCGTTCGGCGCGCGCCGCCCGGCGATCCAGCTGGCCATGCCCTGCAGCTCGGCGAGCGGCTGCGCGCTGCCGGCGACCAGCTCGCCGGTGAGCCCCGCCAGCTCCTCGGCCCGCTCCCGGGTGAGACGCGGGCTGCGCTCGGCGAAGCCCAGCACGGCCTGCTGTTCCTCCAGTTGCAGGGCGAAGGGCGGGGTGTGCGGGTCCGCCTCCGGCAGCTGCAAGGCCTTGTCGCGCTTCGTCACGTAGACCACCACCGTGCCGGCCACCAGGTCGCCCAGGCGCTTGAAGTCGCGGTTGAGCAGGCAGCTCACCAGGCCGAAGGCATAGAACAGGGGCAGGAAGTCGACCACCCGCAGCAGGTTGCGGGTCATGGCGCCGCCCCAGTTCACCGGGGTGGCGTCGTCGTTCAGCACGCGCAGGCCCATGGCGGCCTTGCCCGGGGTCTGCCCCTTGTTCAGCACCTCGAAGAACACCGGGTAGAACCACTCGGTGAGGAAGAACAGGATGAAGAGGATACCGACGCCGAAACGCCCGAGCAGCGGCAGGGTGTATAGCAACGCCATGTAGATGCCGGTGCGGATCAGCTGGTCGATGACGAAGGCCAGGGCCCGCGGCACCGGCCCGGCCGTGGCCAGGCCCAGGGCGATGCCCTCCGGCGTCTCGACGGTGTGGCGGGTATCGAAGCGTTGCGTGGCGCTCATCGGTCTCAGGCGTCCCTGCCGGGTTGCTGGGCCATGGGGCAGTCCACGGCATGGATGGTCACACCCTGCGGGTCCAGCCGTGCGGCGGTGAGCCGCCCGCCCCAGACGCAGCCGGTGTCCAGGGCGAGCAGCTTGTCGCGCTGCAGCAGGCCCAGCGTGGACCAGTGGCCGAAGACGATGCGCTGGTCGACGAGACGCCGCCCCGGCACCTCGAACCAGGCCATCAGCCCGCCCGTCTCCTCGCCCGGCCGGCCCTTGAAATCCAGGTCCAGCCGGCCCGTTGCATCGCAGTAGCGCATGCGGGTGAAGGCGTTGACGATGTAGCGCAGGCGCCCGGTGCCGGTGAGCGAGTCCTGCCATTCGGTCGGCTCGTTGCCGTACATCTGGTCGAAGAAGGCCGGGTGGTCGTCGCCGCGCAGCACGGCCTCGACCTCGCGGGCACAGGCCCTGGCGGTGGCCAGGTCCCAGGCGGGGGCGATGCCCGCGTGCGCGAGCACGACGCCCAGCCCGGCGTCGTGATGCAGCAGCGGGCGGTGGCGCAGCCAGTGCAGCAGCTCCCCGGCATCCGCGGCGGCCAGCAGTTCGGCGAAGCTGTCCTTGGGCTTCAGCGGCTGTGCGCCGGCGTGCACGGCCAGCAGGTGCAGGTCGTGATTGCCGAGCACCACGGTCGCCGCCTCGCCCAGCCCGCGGAAGAAGCGCAGGGTCTCGAGCGACTGCGGCCCGCGGTTGACCAGATCGCCCACCGACCAGAGCTGGTCGGCTTCGGGGTCGAAGCGCAGGTCGTCGAGCAGCCGCCGCAGCGCATCGAAACAGCCCTGGATGTCGCCGATTGCGTAGATCGCCATGGCGCTATCGCCCGCCGTCGTCGCGCTGGATGGGTGCGTGCGCTGCCATCAGCCGGCTCGCTGCAGACGGTGGATCTGGCGGTCGTGCAGGCGGGCCAGCAGGAGCTGGCCGGCCATGGCGCCGAGGAAGGCGAGGAACATGTCCCACTGGGTGTCCCAGTGATCGCCCTGGGTGCCGAGGAAGGCCGCGGCGGCCTCCTCGGAGAGCAGGGCCGCCCACCACTCGATGAATTCATAGAAGGCCGACAGCGCCAGGCAGAAACAGGTGACGAGAAAGAACAGCCACTTGCCGGGTTGCAGCGGCGAGCGGCGGATCAGGATCTCGCGGGCGAGGATGGCCGGGATGAAGCCCTGGGCGACGTGGGCCACGCGGTCGTAGTGGTTGCGCGAGAGGTCGAAGGCATCGCGCAGGTCGTTGAACAGCGGCACCTCGGCATAGGTGTAATAGCCGCCGAGCATCAGCATGAAGGCATGCAGGGCCAGCAGGTGGTAGGTGAGCGGCGTGAGGCGGAAGACGCGATAGGTGGGCACCAGGATGAGGATGCCGAGCATCACCGGCGCGGTCTCGAGGAACCAGGTCAGGCGGTCGGCCTCGGGGTCGATGCCCGAGAGGATCAGCGCGCCGAGCACGATGCCGAGCAGCAGTCCGGGATGCAGACCGTCACGCCACATGGCGCTTCTCCAGTTCGATGTGCCGGAACCAGCCGCCGGCCAGGGCCGGGCGGTCGTCGATGAGGGCGAGTTCGGGGACGGCGGCGAGCAGTTCCTCGAAGACCACGTCGGTGCGGGTGGCCAGGTGGCGCAGCAGCCGGCTCGCCGCCCGCCGCAGCGGGGCGCGCTGGCCGGGGGCGAGGAACTTGTCCAGGACCAGCAGCCGCCCGCCGGGGCGCAGCACGCGCGCGGCCTCGGCCAGCGCCTGTCCGGGGTCCGGTACCACGGCGACGATGAGGTGCATGACGACGGCATCGAACTGCCGGTCGGCGTAGGGCAGGCGGTGGGCGTCGGCCTCCTCCAGGGCGATGGCGAGGTCGTGACGCGCGGCCCGGCTGCGCGCGCGGGCGAGCATGGCGGGGGTGAGGTCCACGCCGGTATAGCGTGGGCCGCGGGGGAGATGGGGGATGTCGAGCCCGGTGCCGACGCCGATCAGCAGGACCTCGCCGCTGTCCGCCGGCAGCCGCTGCAGGCTGCGCTGGCGCAGCTCGCGGGTGGCGAGGTCCACCGCCAGGTCGTAGACCGGCGCCCAGAGGGTATAGGCGTGGCGCAGGCTCATGCCGCTGCCCCGAAGACGCCGCTACCCAGTCCCTGGTGGCGTGTCTTCCGTCCGCGCATCGCTTAGTGCAGCACCCGCGGCGCGGCCAGCGTGAAGGGGGCGATGGGGGCATCGAAGGTGGCCCCGTCGTCCGCCACCAGGTGGTAGCTGCCCTGCATGGTGCCCACCGGCGTGCCGATCATGGTGCCGCTGGTGTACTGGAAGGCCTCGCCGGGACGCAGGTAGGGCTGTTCGCCCACCACGCCCTCGCCTTCCACTTCCTGCACCCGGCCATTGGCGTCGGTGATCACCCAGTGGCGCGCCAGCAGGCGTGCCGGCACCTGGCCCTCGTTGTGGATGGTGATGGTGTAGGCGAAGACATAGCGCTCGTTGTCCGGGTCGGACTGCGCGGGAATGAAGTCGGTCTCGACCTCGACGCGGATCTGGTGCTCGGTTTGGTTGCTCATGCCGGCGATTATACGGGGACGCGAGGCCGTGTGTCAGTGGGGGCGGCCGGTCGTGCAGGCGTTTTTTCCACAGAGCGCACGGAGGCCACAGGCTGGATCCATCATCCGGTCATCTCCGTGTCCTCTGTGGCGCATCGACTCCGGGACAACGGACAACGGCCCCATCAAACCATCGTCGCGTCCTGCAGGGCCAGGCGGGTGGCGTGATGGGCGGCGCCGATGAGGCCGGCGTGCTCGTTGAGGATGACGTGCACCGGGATCTCGTCGAGCAGGGCGCTCATGGGCGGCCTGTGCCTGAAGGTCTGCATGAAGATGGGTTGTTGCAGGAAGGGCAGGAGCTTGGGGGCGATGCCGCCGGCGATGTAGAGCCCGCCGCGGGCGAGGTGGGCCAGGGCGAGGTCGCCGAGCTGGCCGGCATAGAGGCGCATGAAGAGGGCGATGGCCTGTTCGGCCAGCGGGTCGCGGCCGTTGGCCGCCGCGCTGCCGATGGCGGCGGCGGGATCGCCGGCGGCCAGCGCCCCGGCCAGGGCCTCCCCGGGTTCCTGGGCGCGGGTCTCGCGCAGGAAGGCAAAGATGCGGCGGATGCCCGCGCCGGAGAGCAGGTGCTCGCGGCTGCAGCGGCCCTCGCGTCCGGCCACCCAGGCCCACACCGCCGCCTCCTCGGCATCCGCCGGGGCGAAGCCCGCGTGACCGCCCTCGGTAGGCATGACCACCAGCTCGCCGGCGTGGGGCACGGCGGCACAGACACCAAAGCCCGTGCCGGCGCCGGCCACCAGCCGCAGGCCCTCGGCATGGGGGTCGCCGGCCTGCAGGGTCTCGAGGTCCCCGACCTTGAGCTGGTCGACGCCGTAGGCGATGCCGGCGAAGTCGTTGATCAGGCGCACGCGGGGGATGTCGAGGGCGCGCGCCAGCGCCACGCTGTCCAGGCGCCAGGGCAGGTTGGTCAGCGTCGCGGTCTGCTGTTCGGGGCGGTGATGCACGGGGCCGGCGATGGCGAAACAGGCGGCGACCACGGGCCGCTCGGGGCGGGCCCGCGCGAGGAGCTCGCCGACCATGGGCTCGAGGCCGCTGAAGGCGGCGCTGTCGAAGCGCTGCTCGATGCGGGTGTGGTGTTCGCGCCCGTCGCTCTCCACCAGGCTGAGGATGGTCTTGGTGCCGCCGATGTCGCCCGCGAGGATGAGCATGGGTCAGGGTTCCTGTCGTTCGTGCAGATCCTGTGCCGCCGCCTGGTCGAGCAGCCAACGCCCCCGGCCGGCGGCGAGCCGCGCCACGGGGTAAGGCGCGGCCGCCTGCGGGGCGGCCAGCACTTTCGCGAGGACCGGGGCCTTGGCCGCGCCGGCCACCAGGAACAGGCGCTCGCGCGCCCGCGCCAGCACGGGGTAGGTGAGGCTGATGCGCCAGCCCTTGCCCGGTACCGCCACGGCCGCCACCGGGCGGTCGTCGACCGCCAGGATGTCCGTGCCCGGAAACAGCGAGGCCGTGTGGCCGTCGTCGCCCATGCCGAGCAGCACGAGGTCGAGCACGGGCACGCCCGCTGCCGTGGTCAGGTCCCGGGCGAGCTGTTCGGCATAGGCCTGCGCATCCGTCGCCGGGTCGTCGGGGTGCTGGACCATGGGGTGGACCTGCGCGGCGGGAATGGGCACGTGGTCGAGCAGGGCCTCGCGGGCCATGCGGTAGTTGCTGTCGGCGTGGTCCGCCGGCACGCAGCGTTCGTCGCCGAACCAGATCTGCCAGTGCGTCCAGTCGACCCGGTCCGCCGGCGTGGCGGCCAGCAGCTGGTAGAGGCGGCGCGGGGTGCTGCCGCCGGCCAGGGCGAGGTGGAAGACGCCGCGGGTGGCGATGGCCGCCTGCGCCGCGGCCAGCACGTACGCGGCCGCGGCCCGGCTCAGGGCCTCGGCGTCGGCGTGGATCTCGGGGGTGACGGCCAGGGATTGCATGGGCTGACTATAAGCCTTTGCCCGTCGGCTTGCAGCGTCCTCAGTCCAGCGAGGCGTCGGCCAGGCGGACGAAGCCCTCCACCGGGACCTGTTCCGGGCGCTCGCCCGGGTCGATGCCGGCGGCGGCGATGGCCTCGGCGTCCAGCAGTTGCTTCAGGCTGTTGCGCAGGGTCTTGCGGCGCTGGGAGAAGGCCCGGTTGACGAGCTCCGCCAGCCGCTGCTCGTCGCGCGCGGGGAAGGGGAGTTCCGCGTAGGGGGTGAGCCGCACCACGGCCGAGTCCACCTTCGGCGGCGGCGAGAAGGCGCCGGGGCCGACGCGGAACAGGCCCTCGGCGCGGCAGCGGTACTGCACCATCACGCTCAGCCGGCCGTAGTCGCCGCCGCCCGGGGCGGCGGTGAGGCGGTCCACCACCTCCTTCTGCAGCAGGAAGTGCATGTCGGCGATGACGGCGGCATCGTCGAGCAGGTGGAAGATCAGCGGGGTGGAGATGTTGTAGGGCAGGTTGCCCACCACGCGCAGGGATTCACCCGGTGCGGCCAGGGCGCTGAAGTCGAACTTCAGCGCGTCCACGTTGTGCACCCGCAGCTCGCCCTTGCCGGCACAGGCCTGCTCGAGATGCGGGATCACGTCGCGATCCAGTTCCACCACGTCGAGCGCGCCGTGACGTGCCAGCAGCGGGGCGGTGAGCGCGCCCAGCCCCGGGCCGATCTCGACGAGATGGTCGCCAGGCTGTGGGCCGATGGCCGCGATGATGCGTTCGATCACGCCGCGGTCGTGGAGGAAGTGCTGGCCGAAGCGCTTGCGCGCCCGGTGGGGTGTCTGGGTCATGCGGATCCGCTGCAGGGGGCGTGTGGGCGGATGATAACGAAAACCGTGCGCCGGGCCCAATGCCCGGCGTGACCCACAGGGGCCAACGGATGCGGGGAGGTCACACGGTGCGGTGCAGCATCGTGTCGGCCCGAACCCACTCGCGGGTGGAGCGGCGGCGGTAGACGTTGCCGCTCTCGCCGATACGGAACAGGTGCAGCCAGCCGTTCTCGACCAGTTCGCGCACGGTCTCGTGCCGGGAAACGACGTCGTCGATGGCCGCCCGCGGTGCCTCGATGAACACACTCAGGCGCAGCGGTTCGTGCATCCACTGTTCACCATCGTGCAACGACTGCAGCGGCAGGCCGGTGCGCAGGTCGCCGCCATTGCCCTCGAGCACGCCGACGGCGCCGCCCACCACGTTGTGCAGCACCTTGTTGCCGCTGCCGAAGCGCCGGTTGTCCACCGTCGATCCGTAGTACTGCATGTTGATCCAGTGGGCGACGATCATGGGGGCGGTCATGATGAGTTCCAGTACCTGGAAGTCGGTGTCGTCCTGCCAGCGGTAGTCGTGGAGGAAGGCGCGTCCGTCGAGGTCGACGCCGGCAGTGCGCTCGCGCGGTGCGGCGATGAAGGCGGCATTGTTGGCCAATGCCCATTCGGGCCGTACCTGCGACCAGTCGCGGCTGCGACGCTCGAGCGCGGCTGCCAGCGCCGCGGGGTCCGCTCCATCCAGGCCGAGGCGTGCCGCCCGCTGGATGCGCGTCAGTTCACTGGCCTGTTCCAGCCCCTCCCGCAGCGACGCGAGGTCGGCGGCATGGGTCTCGGGCAGGGCCTTCGTATCGAACAGCGTCACCCGGTCGGTGGTGGTGTCGTGCAGGCCGGCGAGGAAGTGCGTGTCCTCGGGGATGACGATGCCGCGTTCGCCGAGGCGGCGGCGCACGCCCGGGTCGTTGAGCAGGGCGACCACCACCCGTGCGCTGGCCTCGCCGGACTGCCCGGCACAGGCACCGCAGTCCAGGCCCGCGGCATGCGGGTTGTTCACCGTGGTGGCGCCATGGCCGATCAGCAGCACGAGGCGGGCGAGGTGGTCGGTGAGCGACATGCCGCGCAGGATGCGTTCGGCCAGGTCGGCGCGCTCGATCTCGGGGATGCCACCACCGGCATCCATCGCCTCCAGGCTTGGCATCAGCCGGGCGTGGTGATCGGCATCCAGCCCGTGACGGCGGGGGTCGGGGACGGGGCGCGACCAGCCGAGGCTGTCGGACAGCAGTTTGTGTGCATACAGCATCCCGCTCGATTCCACGAACGAGAAGCAGGAGGCCGCCGAGAACTTGAACTGCTTCCAGACCTTGCCGAGCCCGATGCGCTCGCGGCGCCTTGCGCCGAGCCGGGCGGTTTCCTGTCGGTCGTGGCCACAGCATTCGTAGACCCGGTAGCCCGGTGTGAGCAGCACCGGCACATGCGGACGCCCCTCGGTGGCGCCCAGCGGTACGTATTCGATGGGTGCGCCGAAAAAGCCCGCAAAGCCCAGCGTCTGCGTGTGAGGGGCCACCGTTTCGAGGGCGCGGCGGAGGACCTCGGAGCGTACGTCGATGCAGAATGCGGCTTGCACGGCCGGCCGTTCGCTGAGGCCAGTCTTCGCCCGCGGGGGACGCCGGAGGCTGGTGATGACCCGGCGCTGGTAGGCGAACTCGGCGGCCGCCAGCAGCACCCGGTCGATCTCCACTGCACGACGCCATTCCGGGGTGGGTTCGCGCAGGGCGGCACCCACGGCTGCCTGCCAGGCGCGTTCGGTGGTCTCGCTCAGGCGTGCCCGGTAGATGAGGGCCTCCCAGGCCACGCGAATGGCCAGCAGTTCCATGACCGAGTCGTCCCGCTCACCGGCCAGCTCGGCCTGCCAGCCCCGATAGCGCATCCAGGCGGACCAGCCGCCGATGCTCAGCAGGGCAGCGTGGAGATAGCGCTCCAGCTGCGATTCGGGTATGCCGAGTGCGCGTACGGCCCGGGTGATGGCCTCGCGCGGGTCCGACGGCAGTGCCGCCACGTGGTGGTGAAAGTCCGCGAGGCCCGCGGCCGCCGGTGTCAGGTCGCGGGCTGCGAACTGGCACCAGGCGGTATAGAGCGGTTGGTCGCGCCAGGGCAGGGTGAAGTTTGCCTGTCCCTGGTCGGCGTAGGCCGCACAGAAACGGCTGATGGACTCGGTGACGAAGTCCGTCCAGACGTGGTCTTCCACCGCATCCAGGACCGCGGTGACCAGCGGCATGCCCGGGTCGGGCTCGGGGGCGGGCTCGGTGACGGCCTGGCGGATCGAGGCCACGTCCAGCCGGCTGCCGCAGCGCGCCAGTGCCAGTTCAATGTCGCGCTCGGCGATACGCCCGTCCTCCACGCGCGTGCGGTAGTAGGAACGTGGCATGTAGAGCCTGGCCCCCGCCACCCGCGCCAGCAGGTCGGCCGCATCGTGAAACTTCCAGTCGCTCAGACCCTGGAAGGGGTTCACCGCGACGAACTGCTGCAGGGGCCAGAGCGGGGCCATGCGCCGGCAGGCGGCCGTGATATGCGGGGCCAGTGCCCTGGGGCTGGTCGCCGCCGGCGCTGCCGCGAATGCCTGGGCAGTGGAGTCGTCGGGCATGGAGTCAGTGGAGGGCCGGAAGGCCATGGCATCGGTCGGGTTCATGCTCAACCTCCTTCAGGACGGTAATTGGCGAGGGCCTGCGGTGAGGGCGTGGGCCAGAGGCGATCGAGGGCGCGGGTGACCACGGTGTCGATGTAAAGGCCGTTGTAGAGGTGTACGTAAAGCGCCTCTGCCAGCGGTGTGGCGGTGAAGCGGAACAGCTGCTGGAAGACGAGCAGCAGCAGGAACACCACCACGGTGGTCGCGGTCAGCGCGAGCATCAGGGCACTGTGGGGCTCGGCGACCGGGAAGATGCTGTCGGCCAGGATGTGCTCGAACAGGCCGTGGAACAGGAAATAGGCCCCGGTGACGGCCACGCTGAGGCCCGCCGCCTGCAGCATGAAGACGGGGCGGCTGGCCTGTCGGCGTGCCTGCAGCAACAGCTGCGTGATGGCGATCGCGACCACGGCCGCGGCGGCAAGCAGTGTGGGCTGGGACTGCACGTCCAGGCCGAACGCCATGCTCATGGCGACGGTGATCGAAGCCGTCGCAGCGAGTGCCAGCAGCAGTTCCACGGGTCGGCAGCCCCCGGCCGGCTTCGGCATCACCGGGCCGCGGAAGGCATCCACGCCGCTGCCCGAGGACAGGAAGGCGTGGGCCTTGTACAGCGAATGGGCGACCAGGTGCAGCATGGCCAGGCTGTAGAGGCCGAGGCCGCATTCCAGCAGCATGAAGCCCATCTGCGCGGAGGTGGACCAGGCCAGCGAGACCTTGATGCTGGTCTGGGTGAGCATCACCAGCGAGGCCACGGCCAGGGTGGCAAGGCCGACGACCGCCAGCATTGCGAGGGCGATCTCGGCCTGGGCCATCACCGGACTCATGCGCAGCACCAGGAAGGCCCCGGCGTTCACGATGCCCGCATGCAGCAGGGCCGAGACCGGCGTGGGGGCCTCCATCACCTGCAGCAGCCAGCCGTGAAAGGGCAGCTGGGCCGACTTGAGGGCTGCGCTGATGACGACAAACACGGCTGCCCAGTGCAGTGTTGCCGGCAGGGGGCCCTGCATGTCCTGAATCGCGGCGAAGACCTCGCCAAATTCCAGCGTGTGCAGGGTGCTGCCGATGAGCAGCACGGCCAGCAGCAGGCTCAGGTCGCCGATGCGGCTGACCACGAATTTCTTGTGCGCGGCCAGCACGGCCGTGGGGCGGTGACGATAGAACACCAGCAGCTGGTGGAGGCAGAGGCTGGTGGCTATCCATGCCAGGGCGAACATCAGCAGGTTGCCTACAACGATGAGAGAGAGGATCGAGGCCAGGGTGAGACTCAGCCACCGGTAGAAGCGCCCCTGTCCGTGTTCACCGTCCAGGTAGTTGCGCGAGTAGCGCGCAACCACCATCCCGACGAAGGAGACGAGCAGCAGCATGATGACGGTGAGTGCGTTCACGTACACGGACAGCGACAGGGCGCCGACGTCTCCCGGCAGGGGGGCGGACCACAGCGTCCAGGAATGGGTGGCATCGTAGGCGTGGGCGGCGGCGGCCAGCAGGGCGCTGACGAAGGCCAGCCAGGCGGCGCCCTCGGTCAGTCGCCCCATGGCGGCGGGACGGCCCCGGGCGAGCCTCGCGGGCACGAGGCCGGCCAGCAGCAGGAGGAGGGGGGCGGCCAGCACCAGATGGGGTGTCAGGGTCTGGGGCAACAACATGTTCACCTCCGTCTTGCCGGCGGTGTCACGCGTGAGGCCTGCCGCCAGCGGTGGGTTTCTCGATGGCAGACAGTCTAGGGAAAGGCTGACAATAACGATAATGAATAGTTATCATAGTGACTATAGCAAAAAGGCTATAGTGATTACGGAGGAGTCCCATGTCGGGTATGCGCGTGACCCTGCGACAGCTGCGTTCCTTCGAGGCAGTGGCGCGACTGCGCAGCTTCTCGCGCGCCGCGGAGGAGATGCACGTGACCCAGCCCACGGTGTCCAAGCAGATCCGCCAGCTCAGCGAGGCGGTGGGCCTGCCGTTGCTGGAACAGATCGGCAAACAGGTGTTTCTGACCCAGGCGGGTGAGGAGCTCTATGCGACCTGCGCCGACTGGCTGAACACCTGGGGCCGCTTCGAGCAGTCCATTGCCAACCTCAAGGGGCTGAAGCAGGGCCGCCTGCGCATTTGCACCGTGACCACCACCCAGTACTTCATGCCACGGGTACTGGGCCCGTTTCGCGCCCAGTACCCGGGCATCGACATCGCCATGGAGGTGGTGAACCGCGACCGCCTGCTCGAGCGCCTGTCGCGCAACGAGGACGATCTCTACGTGATGGGTGTGCCGCCCGAGGGCTGGGAGATCGAGAGCGAGCCCCTGATCGAGAACCCGCTGGTGCTGCTGGCTTCGCCGGCTCATCCCCTGGTGGGGCGCCAAGGCATCCCGTTTGCCGCGCTGGCGGGCGAGGCGTTTCTGGTGCGCGAACAGGGCTCGGGCACCCGCATGACCATGGAGCGCGTGTTCCGGGAGCAGGGGGTGCCGCTTAACGTTCGCATGGAACTGGGCAGTAACGAGGCCATCAAGCAGGCCGTGGCCGGGGGACTGGGCCTGGCCGTGGTCTCGTTGAGCACGCTGAACCTGGACCCCAGTGCCCGCGAGCTGGCGGTGCTCGACGTGGAGGGCTTCCCCATCCAGCGCTATTGGTACGTGGTGCGGCCGAAGGGGAAGCAGCTGTCAGTGGTTGCCACGACCTTCCTGACGTTTCTGCGCAGCCACAGCCAGATGCTGCGCCCGCGCAGTTGAGTGTCTGCCCGCTCAGCGGGTGGCGGCGCGCAGGTCCGGCCGGCGCAGCAGGCGGGCGACGATGGCGAACGGCAGGCCGATCATCAGGCCGAGGCCCAGGCCGATGCCGATGATGAGGGTATAAAAGAACGCGGGAGATAGCCCGAGGTCCGCCGGTCCGACGGCCTCGAGCAGCGAGAACCAGAAATGGAAATGGATCCAGACGGCGAGCAGGGTGTAGGCCAGCGAGGCCCAGCTCATGCCTTCCAGGCTCAGGGCCGCCCAGCGACGATGCTTCAGCAGTGCGAGGCTGGCCCAGAGGGCGAACAGGCAGAGCAGCACATGGACGAGCAGCAGGGGGAGCAGCCTGGCCCCCAGCCAGGTCAGCGGTTCCATCCCGGGTAGCGGCGGCAGGGCGACCCAGCCGGCGAGCCACTCCCGGTACAGCGGGTAGCCGGCCAGCAGTCCCAGCAGGAGGAGCAGCAGGGTGCCGGCGTTGACCAGCCAGAACCAGCCGATGGCGGTGAGCAGGGCGGCGGGGCGGGCGGGGGTGGTCACGTCCCGCTCAAACGGACCGGGCGAGGGTGATGGCCAGTTCCAGGGCGGCGTGCAGGCTGCCGGTCTCGGCGCGGCCGCTGCCGGCCAGTTCCAGGGCGGTGCCATGGTCCACCGAGGTGCGGACGATGGGCAGGCCCAGGGTGATGTTGACGGCCTGGCCGAAGCCCACGTGCTTGAGCACGGGCAGGCCCTGGTCGTGGTACATGGCCAGTACCGCGTCGGCCTGGGCGAGGTGACGCGGGGTGAACAGGGTGTCGGCCGGCAGGGGACCGATGAGGTCCAGGCCCTCGGTGCGCAGCTGTTCCAGCACGGGGCCGATGGTCTCGATCTCCTCGCGGCCGAGGTGACCGCCCTCGCCGGCGTGCGGGTTGAGGCCGCAGACCAGGATGCGCGGGCGCTCGATGCGAAAGCGCTGGCGCAGGTCGTGATCGAGGATGCGCAGCACGCGCGCGAGGCGCTCGCGGGTGATGGCGGCGCTGACCTCGGCCAGCGGCAGGTGCGTGGTGGCCAGTGCCACGCGCAGGTTGCCGGCCGCGAGCATCATCACCGGGTGGTGGCCGCCGCTGCGCTCGGCCAGGAATTCGGTGTGTCCGGTGAAGGGGATGCCGGCGTCGTTGATCACGCCCTTGTGTACGGGGCCGGTGACCATGGCGTCGAAGTGGCCGTCGAGGCAGCCGTCCACCGCCAGGCGCAGGGTCTCGAGCACGTAGCCGGCGTTGGCCGGGTCGAGGTGCCCGCAGCGCACGGGGGTGGCCAGGGCCACGGGCAGCACCCGCAGCCGGCCGGCGACGTGGGCGGCGGGCGGGGCGCCGGGCGCGCAGGGATCGATGTCGAGCGGGATGCCGAGTTCGGCCGCGCGGTCCGCGAGCAGGGCAGGATCGGCGATGGCCACCAGTTCGGCATCGAAGGCCTGCTGCGCCAGGGCGATGACCAGGTCCGGGCCGATGCCGGCCGGCTCGCCCGGGGTGATCGCGATGCGCGGGATGGCGGCCATCCGGGCTAGCTGCGGGTGTCGACGACGGGGGCGTCGTCGAGGCGCAGCTCCACGTAGGCCTCGTCGCGCATGCGGCGCAGCCAGACCTCGAGCTCCTCCTCGCGCTTGCGGTCGCGGATGAACTCGCGGGCACGGGCACGCAGCTGCTCGCGGGTGTTGTCGTGCTGGCGGCGCTCGATCACCTCGAGGATGTGCCAGCCGAAGGGCGACTGGAAGGGCTCGCTGATCTGGCCGGGTTCGAGTGCATTCATCACCTCCTCGAACTCGGTGACGAACTGGCCGGGGTCGGCCCAGCCGAGGTCGCCGCCCTCACGGGCGCTACCCGGGTCTTGGCTGTTGGCGCGGGCCAGGTCGGCGAAGGACTCACCACCCTCGATGCGGCGTTTGAGCGACATGAGCTGTTCGCGCGCCTCGGTACTGGAGAGCACGGCCGAGGGGCGGATCAGGATGTGCCGGGCGTGGGTGCGCAGCACGCTGGACTGCTGGCCCCCGCGGCGGTCGGCCAGGCGGATGAGGTGGAAGCCCGAGGGGGAGCGGATGAGTTCGCTGACGTCGCCGATCTCCATCAGCGTGACCGGGCGCGAGAACAGCGAGGGCAGGCGCCCGGACGGGCGCCAGCCGAGGTCGCCGCCCTGCAGGGCGTTCTGGCCGTCGGACTCGGCGATGGCCACCTGCTCGAAGTCCTCGCCCTGCTCGACGATGCGCGCACGCAGGGCCTCGGCCCTTTCACGGGCCTGGCGGATGTCCTCGGGGCTGGCCGCCTCCGGCACACTTACCAGGATGTGGCTCAGGCGGTATTCCACGTCGCGGTCGACCGCGCCGGCCTGGCTGGCGATGAAGTCGTCGATCTCGCGGTCGCTGACGCTGACGCGGCTGTCCACCTGGCGCTGGCGCAGGCGGGTGATGGTCATCTCGTCGCGGATCTGTTCGCGGAAGTCGTCGTAGTCGATGCCCTCGGCCAGCAGCTGTTCGCGAAAGGCGGGCAGGCTCAGGTTGTTGCCCCGGGCGATCTCCTGCATGGTGCGGTTGAGGGTGCCGTCGTCGATGCGGATGCCGATCTGCTCGGCGAACTGCAGTTGCAGCCGTTCGATGATCATGCGATCGAGCACCTGGCGGCGGAGCACATCCATGGGGGGCTGGCGACCGTCCGGGAGGTTGCGGGCGACCTGCTGCAGGCGCGCCTCGAGCTCGCTGTGCGTGATCACGTCCTCGTTGACCAGGGCCGCGATACGGTCGAGCAGCACGCCGTCGGCGGGCGGGGCGGCCCACAGCGGGACGGCGAGCAGGCAAAGCAGCACGAGCAGCCCGGCGGCATGGGGCGCGCGGCTGCGGTCAGTCTTGAAGTTCATAACCCAGGATACCTTCTTCGAGTAATTCGTCGATCTTCTGGCCCACGCCGGTCAGTCCCTTGAGCACGAGCTGGAAGTAGATGGCGTCATTGTATTCGGTTCCGCCGTCGGTGACATAACTGCGGGCCACGAAGCGGGCCTTCCAGCAGCAGCTGTCGTATTCCACGCCACCGAGCATTTCCAGGTCGCGGTTGTCGTCCAGGGCGTAGATCCAGCGGCCGACGGCGTTCCAGCGCCGCGCCAGCGGCCAGCCGAAGGAGAGTTCGGCCTGTTCGATGTCGTCCTGGCGGTAGCGGTAGCCGAGATTGACCACGTGCTGGCCGTCGCGACGGTACTGGATACGAGTGCTGCCGCGCGCGGTTTGTTCCGTCTCCGGGTCCCACAGCAGGCTGCCGTCCATGCGCCAGTGGTCGCCCAGCCTGGCCCCCAGCTCGGCGGCCAGGTCCGACTGGCTGCGGCTGTCCTGCGGCTGGCCGGGCAGGGTGACCTCGCGGTCTTCGAAATAGAGGATCTGGCCGATGCTGGCGCGAAAGCGCTCGCGACCGCTGGCCGTGTCGAGGAAACGGCTGGTGAGCGCGAGGCTCAGCTGGTTGGCGTCCCCCACGCGGTCGGGGCCGCTGAAGCGGTCCTCGCGAAACAGCTGGGCGAAGGTGAAGGTGAGCTCGCCGGTGTCGAACAGCGGCAGGTCGTCCTGGTCGCGGTAGGGGGTGTAGAGGTAGAACAGGCGCGGTTCCAGCGTCTGCAGGGTGCGGGCCGAGGCCTCGCGCTCGAAGATCAGGCCGCCGGCGATGCTGGCGGTGGGCACGAAGCGGTCGGGCTCGCGTGCGTCCTCCGGCACGCTGTCGTCCAGCCGGTAGGCGGTGTAGCGGCCCGTCACGCGCGGTTCCAGGAAGCTGCCTGGGGTACGCAGCGGCAGGCCGATGGACGGCTTGAGGTCCAGTCGGCTGCCGGTGACGCGGTCGTCGTGGTCGAACTTCACCCACTCCGCGCGCAGGCCGTAATCCAGGCCCAGGGCGCCGTCCGGGATGCTGGCGTTGAGCAGCAGCTGGGGCATGCGCCGGTAGGGATACTGTACGGAGGTGAGGGTCTCGCTCACGGTCTGGTAGTTCTGTACCCGCAGCAGCAGGTCGCCCTGGTCGAAGTACCAGCGGGCATCGGCGCGCTGCTGCAGATGGGTGGTGCTCACCACGTCCAGCGAGGTGTCCAGGTCGTCGAAATACTGCTTGTCCGACACGCCGTTGAGGTCGATGTCGAGCCGGGTGCGGGCGCTCGGGCGCGTGATGTTGCGCCAGCGGCCCTGCCAGCGGTCGTCCTGGTAGAGGTCGTCATCCAGCCAGGCGAGCTGCAGGTCGCCGTTGCTGCGGGGTGTCAGGTAGCGAAAGCCGCCGTTGAGCTGCAGTCCGCGATCGGACATGTAGCGCGGCGTGAAGGTGGCGTCGTAGTTGGGGGCGATGTTCCAGTAATACGGTGTCTCCAGCTCGAAGCCGCGCTTGTCGGAGTTGCCGATGGAGGGGGCGAGAAAGCCGCTCTTGCGCTCCTCCGTGATGGGGAAGCTGATCCAGGGCATATACATGACGGGCAGGTTCGCCAGGCGCAGCACCACGTGGCTGGCACGGCCCTCGCCCTCGGGCTCGTCCAGGGTCACGCGGCTGGCCGACAGCAGCCAGTGGTTCTTGCCCGGGTCGCAGGTGGTGTAGGTGGCGTCGTGCAGCACCAGGGTATCGTCGTCCGGGCGATCGATACGCGTGGCCTCGCCGCGGCCGTGCTGGGGCGGCAGGTAATACTCGGTCTCGAGGATGCTGCCCTGGCCGGTGTCGAGATTGGATTCCATGCGGGCGCCGCGCACGGCCAGCTCCGGCGAGACCATGCTCAGATTGCCTTCGGCCTCCATCCGGCCGGTGGCCTCCTCGAACACCATGCGATCGGCGAAGACCGTCTGCTCCCCGTGGTGCATGACCACGTCGCCGGTCAGGGTCGCCAGGCCGTCCCGCTGCATCTCGGCCGCATCCGCCGTGAAGCGGGTGGCCGCGTCGAGGCTGTCGGGCAGCGGCGGCATCTGTGCCCAGTCCGGCAGGCCCGCACACAGGCCCCAGCGGCCGGACGCATCATCCTGCGCGTGCGCGGGAGAGGTCAGGCTGGCCAGCAGCAGGGGAATGAGGGCAATGGACGGACGCACTGGAGGCTCGAAGCGGGCTGAAATGCGGGCCTAAAATCGCATACTTTGGCGCCTTGCTCAATTCGGGCCGTATTTGCGGGCCCGGAAACGACAACGGCCCGGGGCAGGCCCGGGCCGTTGTGCATGGCCGCCGACGGCCTAGCGACGCTTCTTGCCGGCCGCCTTCTTCACCACCTTCTTCTTGGCGGTGGCCTTCTTCTTCGGTGCCGCCTTCTTGGCAGCGGTCTTCTTCACCGCGGCCTTCTTGGTAACGGCCTTCTTCT
>JABURS010000031.1:56008-84649 GCA_014762505.1 Chromatiales bacterium
TTCTTCTTCGGCGCCGCCTTCTTGGCAGCGGTCTTCTTCACCGCGGCCTTCTTGGCGACGGCCTTCTTCTTCGGTGCGGCCTTCTTGGCGGCCGTCTTCTTCACGGTGGCCTTGTCCCCGGTGCCTGCCGGCTTCCCGGTGGCGGCCTTGCTGGCCGGGGCCTTCTTGGCGGCGGCTGGGGCCTTCGCCGGTTTGGCGGGCGGCGCGGACTTGAGGCTCTCCACCAGGCGGACCACGTCGGTGAAGATCTCCTCGATCTCGCGCTCGCCGTTGAGGCGCAGCAGCTTGCCGCGCTCGGCGTAGTAGCCGACCAGCGGCTTGGTCTGGGCCTCGTACACGCGCAGGCGGTTGCTGATGGTTTCCTCGTTGTCGTCGGCACGGTGATGCAGGTTGCCGCCGCAGTTGTTGCAGATGCCGTCCTGGCGGGGTGGCGAGGTGTAGATGTTGAACACGGCGCCGCAGCTCTCGCAGGTGAGGCGGCCGGCCAGGCGCTGCATGAGGATGTCGAAGTCGACGTCGATGAACAGGGCGGTGTCCAGCGGCTTGCCCATGGCCTCGAGCATGTTGTCCAGGCGCTCGGCCTGGTTGAGGTTGCGGGGGAAGCCGTCGAGGATGAAGCCGTTGTCGGTGTCGGGGCTGGCGAGGCGCTCGCGGATCATGCCGAGCACGATCTCGTCCGGCACCAGCTGGCCGGCGTCCATGTGCGCCTTGGCCTGCTGGCCCAGCGGGGTGTTCTTGGAGACGGCGCTGCGCAGCAGGTCGCCGGTGGAAATCTGCGGAATCCTGAAGCGCTCGACCATGAGTTGCGCTTGCGTGCCCTTGCCGGAACCCGGTGCCCCCAACAGTATGACTCTCATCGTCGAACCCTGCCCTCTTTTATTGTTAGACCTTGATCCGCAAGCGAAAAAGGCCGCCTGCAAGTCGTGAACTTATACTCGCTGGCCCCGGGCATGGCAACCCGTTGCCGACGTTGCTGCGGCGATTGTAGCGAAATCGCCTGCCGCCCGCTGCCGCCGCTCACAGCAGCGGCGCGATCACCAGCGAGACGATGGCCATCACGTTGATCAGGATGTTCATCGCCGGACCCGAGGTGTCCTTGAAGGGGTCGCCCACGGTGTCGCCCACCACGGTGGCCTTGTGCACCGGCGAGCCCTTGCCGCCGTGATGCCCCTTCTCGACGTATTTCTTCGCGTTGTCCCAGGCGCCGCCGGCATTGGCCATGGTGAGCGCGAGCAGCACGCAGCACACCAGCGCGCCGCCGAGCATGCCGCCCAGGGTCTCGGGGCCGAGACCGAAGCCCACCACCACGGGGGCCAGCACGGCGAGCACGCCGGGCAGGATCATGCGCTTGAGCGCGGCGTCGGTGGCGATGTTGATGCAGCGGATGTGGTCGGGGGCCGCCCGGCCTTCCATCAGTCCGGGGATCTCGCGGAACTGGCGACGGATCTCCTGGATCATCTCGCCGGCGGCATCGCCCACCGCCGTCATGGTGAGCGAGGCGACCAGGAAGGGGAAGATGCCGCCGATGAACAGGCCGACCAGCACGTCCGGGTCGTTGAGCGCCAGCGAGATGGTCCGGCCCTGGCCGTGGCCGACCTCGGCGAGGTAGGCGGTGATGATGGCCAGTGCCGCGAGGGCGGCGGCGCCGATGGCGAAGCCCTTGCCGATGGCGGCCGTGGTGTTGCCGACCTCGTCCAGCGAGTCGGTGATGCGGCGCGTGTCCGCCCCGAGCCCCGCCATCTCGGCGATGCCGCCGGCGTTGTCGGCCACCGGGCCGTAGGCGTCGATGGCCATGGTGATGCCGACGGTGGCCAGCATGCCCACAGCGGCGATGCCCACACCATAGAGGTCGGCCAGCTGATTGGCGGCGAAGATGATGGCGGCGATGGTGAGCACCGGTACCACCACCGACTGCAGGCCGATGGCCAGGCCGGCGATCATGACGGTGGCCGGTCCGGTCTCGCCGCTGGCGGCGATGCGGCGCACCGGCCGTCCGGCGGTGTAGTACTCGGTGGACAGGCCGATGATCACGCCACCCACGGCGCCGGCCAGCACGGCGCCCCAGACCCGGGCTTCCACGCCCAGGGCCGCGATGATGAACCAGGCGGCGATCACCAGCAGCAGGGCCGCGGCAAAGGTGCCGATGCGCAGGGCGGTGGCCGGTGGGCGCCGGGAGAACACGCGCACCAGGCCGATGCCCAGCAGCGAGCAGAGGATGCCCGCCGAGGCCAGGGCCAGCGGCAGGAACATGAGATCGGCCTGGGCCCCGGGCCCGGCCAGGCCGGCCGTGCCCAGGCTGGCGGCGATGGCGATGGTGGCGATGATGGCCCCGCAGTAGGACTCGAAGATGTCTGAGCCCATGCCCGCGACGTCGCCGACGTTGTCGCCGACGTTGTCGGCGATCACGCCCGGGTTGCGGGGATCGTCCTCGGGGATGCCGGCCTCGACCTTGCCGACGAGGTCCGCGCCCACGTCGGCACTCTTGGTGTAGATCCCCCCGCCCACGCGTGCGAACAGCGCCACGGTGGAGGCGCCCATGCCGAAGCCGTGGATCACGTGGGCCGTGGCCGGGTCGCGGCCGAAGACGAGGTACAGGGCGCCCAGGCCGAGCAGTCCCATGGCGGCGACGGTCAGCCCCATGATGGAACCGCCGAAGAAGGCCACGGCCAGGGCCGGGCCGGCGCCGCGCTCGTGGGCGGCCACGGTGGTGCGCAGGTTGGCGCGGGTGGCGGTGGTCATGCCGATGTAGCCGGCGGCCGAGGAGGTCAGGGCGCCGACCACGAAGGCCATGGCCGTGGGCCAGCCGAGGTCGGACAGCCCGATGGCCAGCGCCACCAGGGCCGCGAAGCCGTAGAGCAGGGCGTACTCGCGGCGGATGAAGGCCAGTGCACCCTGGTGGATCAGGGCCGCGATCTCGGTGACGCGCCCCTGGCCCGCGGGAAAGCGCAGTACGACGAGATACAGCAGCAGGGCGGCCAGCAGCCCGAGGCCGCCGGCCAGTACCGGAATGGCGTGCATGCCCAAGAGGGGTCTCCTTAGTGGTTTTTACAGGCGGATTCTACGGCCGCGTTGGTGACACCAGTATGGACGCGGCCCCGCGAAATTGCAGGGATTGTGCGCCATCCCATGTCATCCCGGGGCCTCAAGCCGTTATAATGCCGGGCTGGCGCGACCCCGTGACCTGCACCTTATTCAAAGTCAGACGAGGCATAACATGATTCTGGACAACATCAGCCCGGGCAAGAAGATCCCGGAAGAAGTCAACGTCATCATCGAGATCCCCTCCCACGGGGCCCCGGTCAAATACGAGTTCGACAAGGACAGCGGCGCGCTGGTGGTGGATCGTTTCATGATGGCCCCGATGTTCTACCCGGCCAACTACGGCTTCGTGCCGCACACCCTCTCCGACGACGGCGACCCGGTGGACGTGCTGGTGGTGACCCCCCTGCCGCTGATGAGCGGTGTGGTGATCGCGGCCCGCCCGGTGGGCATGCTGAAGATGACCGACGAGTCCGGCATGGACGCGAAGATCGTTGCCGTGCCCTCCAGCAAGCTGCACACCCAGTACGACAACGTGAAGGACGTGCACGACCTGCCCAAGGAACTGATCGCGCAGATCACCCACTTCTTCGAACACTACAAGAAGCTCGAGCCCAACAAGTGGGTGAAGATCGAGGAATGGACCGGCGTGGAAGATGCACACAAGGAGATCCTGGACAGCATCAAGCGCTACGAAGAGAGCAAGTGATGTGCGCCGGGCCGGGGTGTGATGCCCCGGCCCGTGCCTGATCAGCACGCATGGCGAACCTGCATGCCATCAAGGACCTGCACCACGAACAGCGCCTGTTCGGGACGAGGGTCATCGTCGCCGGCGTCATCGTCTGTCTGTTGCTGTCGCTGGTAGTGGGCCGCCTGGTCCATCTGCAGATCGCCAGCTACAAGTATTTCACCACCCAGTCACAGAACAACCGCGTACGCCTGGTGGCGGTGCCGCCGCCGCGTGGTCTCATCTATGACCGTCACGGTGTGATCCTGGCCGAGAACATGCCGGCCTACCAGCTCGAGATCACGCCGGAGCAGGTCGATGACATGGACGCCACCCTGGCGGGTCTGTCCAGCGTGCTGTCCCTGCCCCAGGGCGACATCGAGCGCTTCAGTCAGGCCCTGCGACGCAAGCGCCCCTTCGAACGCGTGCCCCTGCGCTTCAACCTCAGTGACGAGGAGGTGGCGCGTTTCGCCGTCAACCGGCACCGCTTCCCCGGTGTGGATATCAATGCCCGCCTGATGCGGCACTACCCGCTCGGCGGCACGGCCGTGCATGCCCTGGGCTACGTGGGCCGTATCGACGAGGGCGACCTGCAGCGTGTCGATGCCGACAACTACAACGGCACCAGCCACATCGGCAAGCTGGGCATCGAACGGCAGTACGAGGAGCTGCTGCACGGCAAGGTCGGTTTCCAGCAGGAGGAGGTGAATGCCCAGGGGCGTACGCTCGCCGTTCTGGAGCGCCAGGCCCCGCAGCCGGGCAAGGATATCGTCCTCTCGCTGGACGCCGGCCTGCAGCGCCTGGCCGAACGGGAGCTGGCCGGCTACAACGGGGCCGCCGTGGCGATGGACCCGCGTACCGGCGAGGTGCTCGCCCTGGCCAGCATGCCGACCTACGACCCCAACCTGTTCGTCAACGGCATCTCCCACAGGGACTACGCCGAGCTCAATACCGGCCGCACCCGCCCGCTTTTCAACCGCGCCCTCAAGGGCCAGTACCCGCCCGGTTCCACCATCAAGCCGCTCGTCGCCCTGGCGGCGCTGGAACACCAGCTCACCTGGGCCGGCAAACAGATGTACGCCGGGCCCTATTACATGCTGCCCAACGACGAGCGCCGCTATCGCGACTGGAAGAAGGAGGGGCATGGCCTGATCGACATGGGCGATGCCATCACCCAGTCCAGTGACGTGTACTTCTACGACCTGGCCTTCAAGCTCGGCATCGACCGCATCCATCCCTTCCTGGCGCAGTTCGGTCTGGGCCGGCCCACCGGCATCGACGTGCCGGGCGAGGCGGATGGCCTGCTGCCGTCGCGCGAGTGGAAGCGCCAGGTCAGGCGCATGCCCTGGTTCCCGGGCGAGACGCTGATCGTGGGCATCGGCCAGGGCTATATGCTGGCCACGCCCCTGCAGATGGCCGAGTTCACCAGCGTGCTCGCCATGCGCGGGCAGCACATGCGCCCGCACCTGCTCAGGACGATCATCGACCCGGCCAGCGGCGAGCAGACACGGCTCGAGCCCGAGGCCCACGAGCCGGTGGCCTTGCGCGATGCGCGTCTCTGGCAGCAGGTGATCGGTCCCATGGAGGACGTCATGCACCGGCGCAACGGCACTGCCTACTGGACCGCCGGTCACGACGCGCCCTATCGCATCGCCGGCAAGACCGGTACCTCGCAGGTCTTCGGCCTCGGGGCGGACGAGGAATACGAAGAGGAGAACATCGCCCTGCACCTGCGCGACCATTCGCTGTTCGTGGGCTTCGCGCCGGCGGACGAGCCGCGCATCGCCGTGGCCGTGATCGCCGAGAACGGCGGCAGCGGCAGCCGGGTGGCCGCGCCCATTGCCCGGCGCCTGATGGATTTCTATCTGCTGCGCGATCCTGGCGACGAAGCGGAGGCCCTCGCCCATGCTCGCTGATGATCGCCACGACCAGTCTGCCCTGGCCGCCCTGCTGCGCGGCCTGCATCTCGACCCGCCGCTGCTGATCGGCCTGTTCACGCTGGCCGCGATCGGTCTGGTGGTACTTTTTAGTGCGGGTGGGGAAGACCCGTCGCTGCTGGTAAGGCAGCTGATCCGCCTGGGGTTGGCCCTCGGCGTGCTGCTGCTGTTCGCCCAGGTCTCCATGCCCGTACTCTCGCGCTGGACGCCCTGGATCTACGCTGCTGGCGTCGGCCTCCTGATTGCGGTGCTGGTGATGGGCGAGATGGGCAAGGGGGCGCAGCGCTGGCTGGATCTCGGGCTGTTTCGCTTCCAGCCCTCCGAGATGATGAAGCTCGCCGTGCCCATGATGGTGGCCTGGTACTTCGCCGACCGCCCCCTGCCGCCGCGCTTCCTCGAGGTGGTGCTGGCCGGGGTGCTGGTGGCCGTACCCATGCTGCTCATCGCGCGCCAGCCCGATCTGGGCACCGCCCTGCTGGTGGGGGCGGCCGGCTTCTTCGCCATCTATCTCGCGGGTATTCGCTGGCGCCTGCTGCTGGGCCTGGGTGCAGCAGCCGTGGCGGCCCTGCCGGTGCTCTGGCACTTCATGCACGACTACCAGCGTCGGCGCGTGCTCACCTTCCTCAACCCCGAGAGCGACCCGCTGGGTTCGGGCTATCACATCATCCAGTCCAAGATCGCGATCGGTTCGGGGGGGTTCTACGGCAAGGGCTGGCTCAATGGCACCCAGTCGCAGCTCGAGTTCCTGCCTGAGCGCCACACCGACTTCATCTTTGCCGTTTATGGCGAGGAGTTCGGTTTCCTCGGCGCCATCACCCTGCTCATCATCTACCTGAGCCTGATCCTGCGCGGCCTGTACATCGCCGTGAACGCGCAGGACACCTATTCGCGCCTGCTGGCGGGGAGTCTTTCGCTCACTTTCTTTGTCTACCTGTTCGTGAACACGGGCATGGTGACCGGGCTGCTGCCGGTTGTCGGCGTACCCCTGCCACTGGTGAGCTATGGCGGGACCTCCATGGTGACCCTCATGGCGGCATTCGGTATGCTCATGTCCATCAACTCGCACCGACGACTGCTGCCGCACTGAGCCCTGAGATGACACGCATCCTGCCCGCTATCTTCACCATCCTGGCCCTGTCACTGCCGGCCGGGTCGCCGGCATCGGCCGCCACGGATGGCGACTATCTGCAGCGCGACGATGTGCGTGCCTTCATCGACGAGATGGTGGAGCGCCATGACTTCCGGCGCGGCGACCTGCAGGCCCTGTTTGCCGGGGTGAAGCAGCAGACCCGGGTGCTGGAAGTGATCCAGCGGCCCGCCGAGGGCAAGCCCTGGTATCAGTACCGGCCGATCTTCCTCAACCCGGCGCGTATTCGCCAGGGCGCCGAGTTCTGGGCCGAACACCGGGCGCTGCTGGAGAAGGCCGAGGCCACCTATGGCGTGCCTCCCGAGTACATCGTCGCCATCATCGGCGTGGAGACCTTCTACGGCCGGCATACCGGCGGCTTCCCCGTGCTGGACACGCTCGCCACCCTGGGCTTCGACTACCCGCCGCGTGCGCGATTCTTCCGCAGCGAGCTGGAACACTTCCTGTTGCTCACCCGCGAGGAGGGATTGAATCCGCACGGCCTGGAGGGTTCCTATGCCGGGGCCATGGGCAAGAGCCAGTTCATCTCGTCGAGCTACCGCAACTACGCGGTGGATTTCGACGGTGACGGCATCCGCGACCTGTGGGGCAGCCCGGCGGACGCCATCGGTTCGGTGGCCAACTATTTCAAGCGACATGGCTGGCAGGCCGGCGAGCCGGTCACCCTGCCGGCCAGGGTCGAGGAGGCGGTGGCCGCGCCCTTTGCCGAACAGGGCATGAAGCCGAGCTTCACCCTGGCCGAGCTCACGGCCGCCGGGGTGGAGCCGTTGCGGCCGCTGGCCTATGACGACAGCGTCGCGCTCATCGCCCTGGAGGGTGAGGAATTTCCGGAGTACTGGCTGGGCCTGGGCAATTTCTACGTCATCACCCGCTACAACCACAGTCCGCTCTACGCCATGGCCGTGCATCAGCTGGCGCAGGAGATCCGCCGTGCCTACCAGCGGCAGGGGACGGCACGATGAGTGCCAGACTCGCCCGCTGGCTGGGCCTGGGGCTGCTCGTCACTCTGCTCGCCGGTTGTGGCGGGGGTGGCAGCGTGCGGGGCGGCAGCGACGGCCCGGGCGGACGTATCGATGCCAGTCGCATCCCGGACGCCGTGCCGCGGGTGGAGCCGCGCAGTCGCTACGGCAATCCCGCCTCCTACCAGGTCTTCGGCCGCACCTACCATGTCATGGACAGCGCGGCCGGCCATACCGAGCGGGGCATCGCCTCCTGGTATGGCAGCAAGTTTCACGGCCGGCGTACCTCCAGCGGCGAGATCTACGACATGTACGCCATGACCGCCGCGCACAAGTCCCTGCCGCTGCCCACCTACGTACGGGTGACCAACCTGCGCAACGGGCGCAGCGTCATCGTCAAGGTCAACGACCGCGGCCCCTTTCACGACAACCGCATCATCGATCTCTCCTATGCCGCTGCCGCCAAGCTCGACATCCTCAAGGAAGGGACGGGCCTGGTGGAGGTGACGGCGATCGACCCGCGGCGTCCGGAGCCCGCCCGCCCGCAGCTTGTATCCGCCCCGGCAGCCGGCAATGCCGACATGTACATCCAGGTCGGGGCCTTCGCCTCCCGCCAGAATGCCGAGTCCTTTCGCGCGCAGCTGAACTCCCATGCCCTCGGGCAGGTCACTATCCAGGAAGGCCGCGAGGCCGATGGCGTGCTGTACCGGGTGCGTATCGGGCCGCTGGCCGGTGTGGATGACGCGGACCGCGCCGCCGCCGGACTGGAGCGCCTGGGGCTGGACAACTTCCGTATCGTGATCGACTAGCCAGCGGGGATGTGACGTCCCCATTAGTCATGCGCCGGTCGAGGGGCTAAAATGCCCCGCGATACGTCATCCCGAACCACACGACCTCTCACGAGTATGCCTGTGACCCTATTGCACAAGATCCTGTTCGCGAGCCTGTTGCTGCTCGTCAGTATGAGCGTCTCGGCCGCGCCGGCCATCATCCCCGCGCCGCCCAGCGTGCCCGCCACCAGCTACCTGCTGATCGACTTCCACAGCGGCAAGACGCTGGCGGAGAAGGACGCCGACATGCGGGTGGAGCCGGCCAGCATCACCAAGCTGATGAGCGGCTACGTGCTCTACCGCGCCCTGGCCAGCGGCAGCATCGCGCTGGACGACGAGGTGCTGGTCAGCGAGAAGGCCTGGCGCACCTACGGCTCGCGCATGTTCATCGAGGTCAATCATCGCGTGAAACTGAGCGACCTGCTGCGCGGCATGGTCGTCCAGTCCGGCAACGACGCCACAGTGGCCCTGGCCGAACACCTGGCCGGCTCCGAGAGCGGCTTCGTCGCCATGATGAACGCCGAGGCCCAGCGCCTGGGCATGACCGGCACCCAGTTTGCCAATGCCACCGGCATGCCGCATGCGGACCACTACACCACGGCCCACGACATCGCCACGCTGATGCGCGCCGTGATCACCGAGTTCCCCGAGCACTACGCGCTCTACAAGGAGCGTGAGTTCACCTACAACGGCATCAAGCAGTACAACCGCAACAAGCTGCTGTGGCGCGACCCGAGCGTGGACGGCGGCAAGACCGGCCACACCGAGTCGGCCGGCTACTGCCTGGTCGCCTCCGCCGAACGTGACGGCATGCGCCTGATCTCCGTGGTGCTGGGCACCGACAGCGAGGATGCCCGCGCCCGTCATAGCCAGGCCCTGCTCAACTACGGCTACCGCTTCTTCGAGACCCATCGCCTGTACGGTGCCGGCGAGGCCCTCACCGAGGCGCGCGTCTGGAAGGGGGCCGAGGAGCTGGTCGGCCTGGGCCTGGACGACGACCTCTATGTCACCATCCCCCGTGGACAGTACGGCAAGCTCGATGCGGTGATGGAGCTCACGCCCAATGTCGAGGCCCCGATTGCCCGGGGTACGGCGCTGGGCGACGTCAACGTGAGCCTGGACGGCGAAGTGATCCATACCCAGCCGCTGGTGGCCCTGGAGGACGTCAATCAGGGGGGCTTCTTCCGCCGTACCACCGATGCCGTGATCCGCTGGTTCGACTGACGTGATCGTCTACCTCAACGGCGAGTTTGGCCCGCTGGAAACGGCCAGAGTCTCGGTGCTGGATCGCGGCTTCCTGTTCGGCGACGGTGTCTACGAGGTGATCCCGGCCTACGGCGGGCGCCTGTTCCGCTGTGACCATCACCTGGAGCGCCTGGAGCGCAGCCTGCGCGAGATCCGCATCCCCAATCCGCATACCCGCGAGGAGTGGTGCGCCATCTTCAGCCGCCTGATCGAGGCGGGCGAGGGCGAGGACCAGTCGGTGTACCTGCAGGTCACGCGCGGCGTGGCCAAGCGCGACCATGCCTTCCCGGATCATGTCGTCCCCACCGTCTTCGCCATGGCCAATCCCATCGTCACGCTGGGACGCGAGGTGCTGGAAAAGGGTATCGATGCCGTCACCCGGCCCGATATCCGCTGGGCGCGTTGTGACATCAAGGCCGTCACCCTGCTGGCCAACGTGCTCATGCGCCAGGAGGCCAAGGAGGAAGGCGCCATGGAGGCCATCCTCCTGCGCGAGGGCCTGGCCACCGAGGGTGCGGCCAGCAACCTCTTCATCGTGCGCGACGGCACCCTCATCACCCCGCCCAAGGGACCGCGCCTGCTGCCCGGCATCACCCGGGACCTGGTGCTGGAGATCGCCGGGACGCATGGCCTGCCCTACCGCGAGGCCGACATCCCGGAGACCGAGCTGCGCCTGGCCGACGAGGTCTGGATGACCAGCTCCACCAAGGAGGTGGTGCCGGTCACCCGTCTCGATGGCCAGCCCGTGGGCGACGGGCTGCCCGGTCCGGTGTGGCAGCGGATGTATGGGCTCTACCAGGACTACAAGGCCGAGCTGCGGGCAGGCACTGTCGCTGGTTGATTGGCCGCATAGGTCGTCGAAGCGGTTTTGATGTTCCTGCCCCGTTATCTCGCCGAGCATCGCAGCGGAAGACGGACAGGCCCGAAGGGTTGCGCGCAGGACGCGCGCAATCCCGCAGTCGGGCCAGGACGGCCCGTCTGCGGGACCCCGTCTGGAGCGAGAAGCGCAGGGGACCCGAAGGGCGAGATAGTGGGGTGCCCTTTCTTTTGGTGACTTTTCTTTGGGCAAGCAAAGACAAAGTTACTCGCCCGACAACTGCCGGCGTTCAGTAAGGATGCCTTCGTGTCCTGAGGGCGAAACCTTCGAGCACAAGCTACAGGCACCTGGATACAAGGGGTGGCGCTACGGGCGGCCTCGCTAATCCCTGTGCGTATTGCATCAACTACACTACCGACACCATGACCGACGAAACCCCAAGCCTCCTCGAGTTTCCCTGCGATTTTCCCATCAAGGCCATGGGTCCGCAGATCCCGGAGTTTCGCGCGCGGGTGATCGAGATCCTGGCGGCGCATCTCGAGGTGGACGAGGCGCGCCTGAGTGAGCGACCCAGCAGCAACGGGCGCTATCTCGCCATCACCTACGTGGCCCGGGCCGAGAACCAGGAACAGCTCGACGCCATCTACCGCGAGCTCACCGCCTGCGAGCTGGTGGCCATGGCCCTGTAGCCGTGACCGAGCGCATCACCACCGACATCGTCGTCAGGCACCTCGGGCGACGGGACTACCCGCCCATCCTCGAGGCCATGCAGCGCTTCACCGCCGGGCGCGACGAGAACACCCCGGACGAGCTGTGGATCGTCGAGCACCCGCCGGTCTTCACCCTGGGCCAGGCCGGCAAGCGGGAGCACCTGCTGAACCCGGGTGAGATCCCGGTGATCCAGGTCGATCGGGGCGGGCAGGTGACCTACCACGGGCCGGGGCAGGTGGTGATCTACCTCCTGCTGGACCTCCGGCGGCGCGGGCTCGGCGTGCGCGAGCTGGTTACCCGCATGGAGCAGGCGGTGATCGACCTGCTGGCCGAGGAGGGCATCGCAGCCCGGGCGCGGGCCGACGCCCCGGGTGTCTATGTGGGCGAGGCCAAGATCGCGGCCCTGGGCCTGCGCGTGAAGCGCGGGCGCAGCTATCACGGCCTGGCCTTGAACGTGGCCATGGACCTCGAGCCCTTCACCCGCATCAACCCCTGCGGTTACGCAGGCCTCGCGACGACACAGCTCGCCGATCTGGGTGTGGCGGCCGACTGGGACACCATGGCCGACAGATTGTGTGGGAGTCTGTTGCGCCGTCTGGGTTAGAATGGGGGTGCAATCGACGTGTTTTCAGGAAGTCTTTCATGAGTGACAAGCCGCAGGGCGTGATCCGGGGCGAGAAGCTGCGCGGGGCCGAGAAGATGGCCCGCATCCCGGTCAAGATCGAGCCCACCGAGAAGGTACAGCGCAAGCCGGCATGGATTCGTGCCCGGTCGCACGCGAGTCCGCGCGTGCAGCAGCTGAAGAAGGTGCTGCGCGAGATGCGCCTGCACACCGTCTGCGAGGAGGCCGCCTGCCCGAATCTGGGCGAGTGCTTCGATCACGGCACGGCCACCTTTCTCATCATGGGCGACATCTGCACTCGTCGCTGCCCGTTCTGCGACGTCGCCCACGGCCGGCCGAACCCGCTCGATCCCGAGGAGCCGCGCCACCTGGCCGAGACCATCCAGGCCATGGGGCTCAACTACGTCGTCATCACCTCCGTGGACCGTGACGACCTGCGCGACGGCGGCGCCGGCCACTTCGTCGAGTGCATCCGTCACACCCGCGAGCTGAATCCGGACATCCGCATTGAGATCCTGGTGCCGGACTTCCGCGGCCGCATGGACGTGGCACTGGCGATACTGGACAACGCCCCGCCGGACGTCTTCAACCACAACCTCGAGACCGTGCCGCGCCTCTACCGGCAGGCGCGGCCGGGGTCGGACTACGCCTGGTCGCTGGACCTCATCCGGCAGTTCAAGGCGCGGCACCCGTCGGTGCCCACCAAGTCCGGCATCATGCTCGGCCTGGGCGAGACGCTGGCGGAGGTCGAACAGGTGATGCAGGACCTGCGCGATCACGACTGCGACATGCTCACGCTGGGCCAGTACCTGCAGCCGAGCCGGCATCACCTGCCGGTGGAACGTTTCGTCTCCCCCGAGGAGTTCGACCGCCTGCGCGAGATCGGCGAGGCGATGGGCTTCAGCCATGTCGCCTCCGGCCCCATGGTGCGCTCCTCCTACCATGCCGACCAGCAGGCGGCCGGGCTGGCCGGGGGCTGATCCCGGACGGCAGGGATGGTCGCACGCCTCGTCGAGACCCTGATCCTGCCACCCGGTGGGCCGCTGCTGCTGGCACTGGCCGGCCTGCTGCTGGTGCGCCTCTACCCCCGACCCGGTCGCACGATGCTGGTGCTGGGTCTGGCCCTGTCCTGGGCCCTGAGCACGCCACTGGTTGCCTATGGTCTCATCGACGCCCTGCAGTATCGCTACCCGACCATCCAGCCCGCCGAGGTCACCGGTGACCGCATCGTCGTGCTCGGTGCCGGGCGCCAGCGCGAGGCCACGGAATATGGCGGCCACGACGTGCCCTCCGCCTTCGCGCTGGAACGCCTGCGCTACGGGGTGTATCTGCTGCGCGAGACGGACGGCCAGCTCATCCTCACCGGTGGGCGCTTACACCCGGACGAACGGGAGAGCGAGGCCCTGCTGAGTGCGCGCGTGCTCGTCCAGGACTACGGCATCGGCGTGGTCCAGCTGGAAGAACAGAGCCGCAACACCTGCGAGAACGCCTTCAATGCCGGTCGGCTGCTCGAGCTGGACCGCGTCGGGCGCGCCACGGTCGTCACCCATGCCTGGCACATGCCGCGCGCCATGTGGTGCTTCGACCGTGCCGGCATTCCCGCCCAGGCGGCCCCCACCGGCCTGGTCCGCCCGGGGGGTGGCGAGCGCGGCGTCTTTGCCCTGCTGCCCTCGGCGCGGGCACTGCTCCATACGCGCATCGCGCTGCACGAGCTGGTCGGGATGCTCTGGTATCGGCTGGTGTACTGAAGGAAGTGCGGTTGGATGCAAAAACGGCCCGGCCCGCGATCTCGCGGGCCGGGCCGTTTTGCCAGAGGGGTGGCCGCTCAGTCGTGGTGTCGCGGCACCATGTCCCGGTAGGCGTGCCAGGTGGCGTAGCCGAGCAGGGGCAGCGTGACGATCAGGCCGATCATGTAGGTGGCAAAGCCGATGGCGGTGAGCGCCACGATCATCACGGCCCAGACGGCCATGGCGCCCGGGTTCTGGCGTACCGCCTGCAGGCTGGTGAGCATGGCGGTGACGATGTCCACGCGGCGGTCCTGCAGCATGGGCAGGGCGACCACGCTGATGGAGAACACCAGGGCCGCGAACAGGGCGCCGAGGATCACATACATGCTCATGTACTCGAAGCCGGGGCCGATGCTGCTGACCGCGCCGAGCATGGCGCTCATGTCGAGGGTGACGCCCTGTTCAAAGGCGAGTCCGACCATGAGCCAGGTGAAGCGGATCCAGAACATCATCAGGATGGCGATGAGCGCCACGTAGATGGCCATCTGCAGCCCGCTGCGATGCCAGGCCGTGAGGGCATGGTAGAGCGTGGCGGGGTGATGGTGCTCCATGCGGTGCGCCAGGGTGTAGAGCCCGCTGGCGAGGAACGGCCCGACCAGGAAGAAGCCGGCGACATAGGTGAGCACGAAGTGGGGTGCGCCCTGGCTCACGCTGTACAGGCCCCAGCCGAGCAGGGCGAAGAAGGCCCCGTAGAGCAGGGACGTGACCGGGGCGTGGGTGAAGTCGTGCCAGCCGCGCGCCAGCCACTGGAAGGGGCGGGCGGCATCGACGTGGTGGATCTCCGGGAGTTCCGGGCCGTAGTGGACGTCGCTGTGCAGGGTCTTGGCCATGTGTGCCTCCTTGGGTGGGCGTCGGATGAACCCGTACCTTTACCTCGAGTTTAGACGAGGCATCCTATTTTTGGGTTCCCTCGGCTTTTGCCCCTGAGGTCGATCCGCTAGACTGCCGGCTGGCTCAGTACCCCCGCTCAACCGCGATTCCGGAGTTCGTCATGCGTCCATTCCTGTGTTTCCTGTCCGTTCTGCTGCTCCTGCCCCTGGCCGCGAGTGCCGGCGAGATCGTACGCGACTATCCGGCCGACCGCGTGACCGACGACGTCTACGTGATTCACGGCCCGGCCGGCTACCCATCTGTCGAGAACCAGGGCTTCATGAACAACCCGGCCTTCGTGCTCACCGATACGGGGGTGGTGGTGATCGATCCGGGCTCCAGCCTGCAGGCCGGGCGCATGGTGCTCAAGCAGCTGCGGGGCATCACCGACAAGCCGGTGACCCACGTGCTCATCACCCATGTGCATGGTGACCACTGGCTGGGTAATCACGCGGTGGAGGAGGCCTTCCCCGAGGCCGAGATCCTGGCCCTGCCGGAGACCATCCGGCTGGCGAAGGCAAGCCAGGCCGAGTTCTGGGTGAACCTCATGCACAACGCTACGGAAGGCTTCACCGCCGGCACGAAGGCCGTGCTGCCGGGACAGGCCATCGACGTGGCCGAGGAGCTGCGCGTGGGCGGCAAGACCTTCCGTTTCTACGCGCCGGCGAAGGCGCACAGCAACACCGACGTGATGATCGAGCTGGTCGAGGACTCGGTGCTGTTTGCCGGTGACAACCTGCTCAATCAGCGCCTGGCGCGCATGGACGACGGCACCTTCCGCGGCAGCATCGAGGCCTGTAACGTGGCCGAGGCCATCGGCGCGACCCACGTGGTGCCGGGCCACGGTCCCACCGGCGGCAACGAGATCCCGGGTCTGTTCCGCCGCTATCTGGAAACAGTATACGGCGAGGCTGGACGCCTCTACGAGCAGGGGCTGCCGGACTATGAGATGAAGGAGGCCATCGTCGGCCAGCTCGCCGACTACCAGGGCTGGGCCAACTTCGAGGACGAGATCGGCAAGCACATCTCCCTGGCCGTGCTCGAGTACGAGCGCGCCATGTTCGAATAACCGGGTCGGCCAAGGTCATCACGTGGACCCGCAGTTCTGGCACGAGCGCTGGGAGCGCGGCGAGATCGGCTTCCACCAGGCGGCGATCAATCCGCACCTGGAGCAGCACTGGCCGCGGCTCAACCTGCCGGCGGGCACGCGCGTGTTCGTGCCGTTGTGCGGCAAGAGCCGGGACCTGCTGTGGCTGGCCGGCGAGGGCCATCGCGTGGTGGGCGTGGAGATCAGCGAACGGGCGGTACAGGCCTTCTTCGAGGAGCATGGCCTGACGCCTGCGGTCAGCGAGGCGGGTGTCTTCCGGCGCTATGTGGCGGCGGAGATCGAGATCCTCTGCGGCGATTTCTTCGCCCTGGACCGCGAGACACTGGGGCCGGTGGAGGCGGTATACGACCGTGCCTCGCTGGTGGCCCTGCCGCCGGCCATGCGCCCGGACTACGCCACGCAACTGAGCGGCCTGCTGGAGGCGGAGGCCACCGTACTGCTGGTGACCTTCGACTACCCGCAGGCGGAGATGGAAGGCCCGCCCTTCGCCGTGACCGAGGCGGAGGTGCGTAAGCACTATATGGCGGGTTTCGAGGTGCAGGTGCTGGCGGCGGTGGACATCCTCGCCGACCACCCGCGCTTTCGCCAGCGCGGGCTGACACGGCTTTCCGAGGTGGTCTTCATGCTCCGCCGCCGGTCCTGAGGCCGGGAGGTTTTCCCGGTCGTGGCCGCCGGCCCCGCTATGTCATAATGCGGCCAGGCACTGACGACGATATCCGCATGCAGGACAAGGACCACAAGCGTTACCAGGGGGAGCGGCATGAAGGCGAGGCGCAGACCGCGCCCTATCCGTTGAGCCGTCTGGCCGCACAGATCGACCTGGTCGACGTGGCCCGCGAGCTCGAGCGGGCCGATGCCGCGGTGAACCTGCGGGTGAGCGCCAAGCTCGAGGTGATTGCGGGACAGATCCGCGCCCTGCAGGCCGAGGCCCGGCAGGTGCTGGAGTCGGCCCGCCAGGATCAGGCCCTGCACCGCGCGCAATGCAACTTCCGGCGTATCCCGGGGCATGTGTACTACCTCTACCGACGTGCCGGCGGCGCCACCTATTTCTCGATGCTGGGGCCGGCGGACTGGCGTGGCCAGCCGCCGCACGCGTTCGTCGGCGCCTATCGCCTCGAGGCCGACATGTCCTGGGTGCCGGCCGACCAGCCGGAGGCCGATGACAGCGCGCGCCGCCTGGTCGCGCGACTCCTGGACGAGCGTGGCGCCGGATAACGAACCGGCCGAACGCGCCCCTTTTGACGATAAACAGAACCCCGCGGGCAGCGGGGCAGGTGCAGAATGACGGGTAATGATGAATCCCTTGCGTAGACAGGGCCGGATCTGGGCGCGGCGCGATTTCTGGCTGGCCACCCTGGCCCTGCTGTTCCTGCTCGGCAGCTGGACCTCCGGCCTCCAGTGGTTCGAGTCCCGCCTGTACGACGAGGCCGCCCGCCTGATCCCCGAGACCGAGCCCGGCGACGCCGTGGTGGTCATCGCCATCGACGAGGCCGCCGAGCAGCGCTATGGCAGCTGGCCCTGGTCGCGCGCGCGCCTGGCGGAGGTGGTCGCACGCCTGGGCGACGCCCGCGCCGTGGGTTTCCTGCCCGCGCTGGACCAGCCCGAGACCCCCCTGGCCCTGGAAACGGTGCGGGCGGAGATCACCGAGGGCCGCGAGGCACTGCTCGCCCGCCGCGACGAGCTGCGTGCCCAGGCGCCGAACACTGCGCGACGTCAGTCCCTGGAGCGGGTCGAGAGCGGACTCGACAAGCTCGCCACGGCCAGCTACTGGCTGGGCAAGGTGGACACCGACCGCCAGCTGGCGACGGCCATTCGCCAGCATGGCCAGGTGGTGCTGGTCGCCGAGTATGCCGCCACCCGCAGCGACAGGACCGCCGCCACGGGACTGCACCCGCTGGCGCTGGAGCCGGCCACGGACTGGTATCTGTCCGGGCCCCTGCGCCTGCTGGCCAGCCCCCCGTCCGAGCCCGGCCCCCTGAGCCTGCGCGAGCCCATCGAGGCCTATGCCGCGCATGCCCGGGCCATCGGCGCCCAGCCGCTATGGGGCGATGGCGAACGGGTCCGGGCGCTGACGCTGGCGGTGCCCCAGGGCGAGGCCCGGGTGCCGAGTTTCGTCACCGTGCTGGCGGCGGTCGCCCGTGGGGTGCCGCTGGAGGACCTTGCCGTACTGGGCGAACACGGCCTGCGCCTGGGCTTCCGTGACGTGGCCACGGGCATGCAGCACCGCTTTCATCCCCTGCCGCCGGTCACGGCCGATGGCGAGCCGCCGGTCCCCGTCTACTCGGCGGCGGCGTTGCTGGAGGGGCGCATCCCCTCGGCGGCGTTGCGCGACCGCACGGTGCTGATCGGCCCCACGGCCCCCGGCGCCGCCCCCCGGCTCCTGGCGCCGGCCGGGGGCGAACTCGCCCCGGTGCTGTGGACGGCACATGGCGTGGCCAGCCTGATCGAGGACCGCGCCGTCACCCAGCCGACCTGGTTCCATGCCGCCCAGCGCGGCCTCATCCTCCTGCTGGCCCTGTTCCTGCTGGCCCTGCCGGCGCGGGTGTACGGCGGCAGCAGCGCCCTGCTGGTCGTGATCCTGGTCGAGGTGATCCTGCTCAATGCCTCGCTGCTGTCTCTGATCCTGGCCCGTTACTGGCTGCCGCTGGGTATTCCCATGCTCTTCCTGGCGGTGGGGTATGGCGCCCTGGTGGTGCGCCATCGCATCGTCGACACCATAGCCCGCAGCCGCGAGGAGGCCTTCGAGGCGCGGCGCCTGCTGGGCGTGAACCTGCATGCCCAGGGGCAGCTCGACCGGGCCTTCGACGAGTTTCGCAAGTGCCGGCGGGATGCCGACACGCTCTACCACCTCTACCAGCTCGGCCAGGACTACGAGCGGCGGCGCAAGTTCACCCGTGCCCTGGAGGTCTACGAGTACATGGCCCAGGCCGAGCCGGGCTACCGGGACATCGGCGAGCGCATCCGCCGTCTCAAGGCGGTGCCGGACGGCAATACGGCCAGGTTCCTCGCCCCCGAGAGCGCCATCGATTCCACCCTGGTGCTGGACGATTCGGCCATCGAGAAGCCCATGCTCGGCCGCTATCGCCTGGAGGCCCAGATCGGCCGCGGGGCCATGGGGGTGGTGTATCTCGGTATCGACCCCAAGATCGGTCGCAAGGTGGCCATCAAGACGCTCAACCTCACCCAGGAGTTCGAGGGCACCGAACTCGAGGAGGTGAAGTGGCGCTTCTACCGCGAGGCCGAGGCCTCCGGGCGTCTGGATCACCGCAACATCGTCACCGTCTACGACGTGGGCGAGGAGCACGATCTCGCCTACATCGCCATGGACTTCGTGCCGGGCCACAGCCTCGACGAGACGGCCCGCGAGGGCAGCCTGCTGCCGGTGGACGAGGTGCTGGATATCGGTATCCAGGTGGCCGAGGCGCTGGACTATGCGCACAAGCAGCAGGTCATCCACCGCGACATCAAGCCGGCCAACATGCTCTACGAGCCGGACGAACGCATGGTCAAGCTCACCGATTTCGGCATCGCACGGCTCATCGACAACAGCAAGACGCGTACCGGCACGCTGCTCGGCACCCCCGCCTACATGGCCCCCGAGCAGATCACCAGCCAGGATGTGGACGGCCGCGCCGACCTGTATTCACTGGGCGTGACACTGTTCCAGCTGCTCACCGGTCAGCTGCCCTTCACCAGCGACAGCATGGCCAACCTGGTGTTCAAGATCACCAGCGAGAAGGCGCCGGACCTGCGCAGCATCCGGCCGGAGCTGGGTGCCGATCTCGCCCGGGTGGTCGCCAAGGCACTGCACAAGGAGCCGGACAAGCGTTACCAGTCCGGCGCGAACATGGCCGCGGCGTTGCGCCGTGTGCGTGAACAGGCGTAAAACGTCGGCAGACGATCCGAAGAGGCGAGGCGATGGCATCCCGAAATCCGAGCGAACGCGACTGCCAGCTGAGCGATGCCCGGCCGCAGGTGCTGCTCATCGACGACAGCCGTTCGGTGGTGGGTCTGCTGAAGAACCGCATCGAGATCGCGAGTCCCGCGCGCGTGCTGACCGCCTCCACCCTGGCCGGTGCGCGCGAGTTGCTGGAGGAGGCCCCCAACGTGGCGGTCGCCGTGGCCGGGCTATGCCTGGCCGACGCGCCCAACGGCGAGGTGGTGGACTTCCTGCATACGCAGAAGGTGCCGGTGGTGGTGCTCACCGGCAACATGGACGAGCAGGTGCGCGAGACCATTCTCGCCAAGCGCGTGATCGACTACGTGGTGAAGCGCCAGGGCGACGAGGTGGACTACGTGGTCGAGCTGGTGCAGCGCCTGTGCGGCAACCACGAGCTCAAGGTGCTGGTGGTGGACGATGGTCGTACCAGTCGCCTGATGATCCGGCGTCTGCTGGAGGCCCATAACTACCAGGTACTGGAGGCGGAAGACGGGGTGCAGGCACTGGAGGTGCTGGAGGAGCACCCGGACGTGACCATGGTGCTGAGCGATTACCAGATGCCGCGCATGGACGGCGGCGAGCTCATCACGCGCATCCGCCGGCGCTGGACGCGCAACGACATGGCCATCATCGGCCTGTCCGCGCAGGACGACCCCACGCTATCGGCGCGCCTGCTCAAGGCCGGTGCCAGCGACTATCTCACCAAGCCCTTCATCGAGGAGGAGTTCTATTGCCGCGTGCACCAGAACGCCGACCTGGTGCGCAGCATTCGTGCCATGCGTGACGCCTCGCGTCGCGACTACCTCACCGGCCTGTACAACCGGCGTTACCTGCACGACACCGGCGCCAAGCTCTATGCCAATGCACGCCGCGGCAACCTGCACCTGGTGGCCGCCATGCTCGACCTCGATCATTTCAAGCACATCAACGATACCTACGGTCACCAGGCCGGCGACCTCGCCCTGCAGCACGTGGCCAAGCTCCTGCGCCAGTCCGTGCGGGCCTCCGACATGATCGCCCGCTACGGTGGCGAGGAGTTCTGCGTGCTGCTGGCCAACGGTGATGCCGGTCAGCCGGCACTGGTACTGGAGCGCGTGCGCCAGGTGGTGGCCGACACCCCGCTGGACTACGACGGCCAGCGCATCGAGATCACCCTGAGTATCGGTGCCACCGGGGAGCTGGGCGAGGGCTTCGAGGCCATGCTAGACGCCGCCGACCACCTGCTCTACGAGGCCAAGGCCGGGGGGCGTAATCGCGTCGTGCTCGGTGCGGATACGGCAGCAGGCTGAGTTCGCCTATCAGCGGCTTTGTTGATCTGCGTCCTGGTACGACGGGCGGGAGGGCGCCATGCTACGGGCAGACCCTCCTCTCATATGGTGATGCCATGGACGCCAGAGGCCCCCTCTGCGCATTGTTCGTCTCGCTGCTGGTCCCGCTCCCGGTGATGGCCTCGGAAACCCCGGCGCCCCTGCAGGAGCCGCCGGAAGAGTCCGTGCTCCTCGGCGACTTCGCCTACTCCGCAAATGCCAGTCTCGGCTACGAATACAACGACAACATCTACGCCACCCAGGACGATACCCTGAGCGACACCGTGTTGCGTGCCAGCCTGGCCGGCAATGCCGCGAGCCAGTGGCAGCGGCATGTGCTCAAGGCCGGTGCCGGCGTCACGGCGGCGCGCTACGTCGACTACGGCACGGAGGACACCACCGATTACTGGGGCGGTCTTTCCGGGCGCTACGACTTCGATGCGAGTTCCAACCTCTTCGGCGGGCTGTCCTATTCACGCCTGCACGAGGTGCGTGGTTCCATCGATGCGGTCAGTGGCGACGAGCCCACGCTCTATACCCGAGGCCAGGCCAATGTCGGCGTGAAGCGGGATATCGAGGCCGTCTCGCTGACACTGGCCGGCAGCCTCAACCGGCTGGATTACCGCAACACGCCGGCCGGTGCCGTCGAGCTGTTCAATGGCGACCGTGACCGCGACGAGTCCTCCGTCGGCCTGCGCACCAGCCACGCGCTCTCGTCCCGCTGGAGTGTCTTTGCGCAGCTGCGCAGCGATGTGCGTGACTATGCCCTGCGTGTCGATGATGCAGGGTACGAGCGCAGCTCCTCGGGTTACCGTGCGGGCGTGGGTGCCCGGCTGGATCTGGGCCGGCGGCTGCAGGGCGAGCTGATGCTCGGCTTTCTGTCCCAGGAGTACGACGATGCGGCCTTCGATGATATCGGCGTGCCGGATTACCAGGGCAGCCTGAGCTGGTTCATCTCCGACGACAGTCACCTGCGGGTCGATCTCGTGCATACGCTCGAGGAGACGACCTTGCCCGGCTCGCCTGGCTACCTCTATCGACAACTCGGCATGCAATGGCGTCAGCGCTTCACCGAGGCGGTATTCGGCAAGTTCGGGCTTGCCTATGGGCAGGTCGATTACCAGCAGGCCTCGATCGAGGACGATTATTACGATGTGTCGGCCGGCCTCACCCATCCACTGCACGAAGGCGTGTTCGCGGGTATGGATCTGCGTCATCTGCGCCGCGATTCCAATATCCCGGGTGACGATTTCGAACGCAATGTGTTTAGCGTGTCGATCAACGGGCGTTTCTGAGCCGTGGCCGTCGTTGCCTGCAGCCGCCCGATTCGATGGTACGTCCGTCCAATACCTGTTTGCTTTGTGAGGATATTCACATTTACGTCATTCCGCAGGCCGTTGCGGTGAGTGCAGAGGAACCAGTGGGGTGGGAGGGCGTCTATTCCTCCGACCCCAACGGGGTATCCAGAAGGTAATTACTACGATTATTAAACCTGTGGAGATGACACATGAAACTTGCTTCTGCTGCTTTGCTTGCTTCCCTGCTGGCCTCGACCGCTGCCATGGCCGACCACAACAGCATCTGGGGTGAAGGTACTGCCAACATGCCCAACGACATCCACAACACCCGTATCGATACCATGGATGACGATGGCGACACCTTTGCCGAGTTCGTCCGCTATGGCGATGGCGCCGACTCGGTGAACCGTTTCCTGGATGACGACAGTGATTCGCTGGTTACCGCCATGGGCGGCAGCTCGGTGGACACCGTGCGCGGCGGCAGTGCCACCGAAACGGGCGCTGGTGACGTGACCCGCGGTGGTTCGCGCCGTTAAGCCAGCGCGCAATCGCCTCATAAGATGCCCCGCCTCGGCGGGGCATTTTTTTGTCCGGTCGTGCCCCGTGGCCTCAGGGCTGGCGCAACGCCAGCATGAAGGGGCTCCAGACCACGAGCAGGACGGCGGCCCCGACCAGGTTGGTGTACAGCACGGTGTGCAGCCGCGCGCGCAGGGCCGGTTCCTCGGCGGCGCTCAGGAAGACCCGCGCCATCAGGGCGTCGAGCAGCAGCAGCACGAACACGATGGGCGCCACCACCGGGACCACGACGGTGGTGACGAAGGCCCAGCCCTCCAGGCTCACGGGGGCGTCGGCGGCGCGGCGCAGCAGCAGGGTCACCAGTCCGGTGAGCAGCAGCAACAGGCGCAGGGGGCCGAGCTGGCGCAGGTGGCGCAGGGGCGAATACGACATCGGTGCTTCCTCCATCGACTGGTGTCTTTTTGACCGCCATCTCGTTCATCAGGGCCGGATGGCCTGCCTGCCGGCCGTCGTGCCCGGGGAGTTTTCCACCGCCCCCGGTGGGGAATCTGTGGAAAACCTGTTGAATCCCTGAACACAAGATATTGTGGTTGGCTGATTCGTGTTAGTAGCCGCTAATATGCCGGCACTCTGGTGGTGCGCGTTTATAACTCGTTGTTTTTTATGTCCTTGTTAAAAAACTTCTTGCGCTGTCGATTCTAGCGGCTAAAAAAGCTTGAATACAAGATATTGTTGTTTTAGTTTTATGGCTTCCGCATTCGCGGTCCCCGGGATGCCCCCGACGCCACTGCCGTCTCACCGGCTGCGCATCTCGCACCACTACTAAAAAAGAACACCATAGGAACGCTGAGGACTATGAAGGCGCACTCGCTCAAGAACACCCGTACCGTTTCCGTCACCGACATCCCGATGCAGCCCGCCTCGGCGGACATCTGGGACAAGAAGTACCGGCTCAAGCGCAAGGACGGCGTGGCGATCGACCAGACCATCGACGACACCTACCAGCGCGTGGCGCGCGCCCTGGCCGAGGTCGAGGAGACCGAGGCCAAGCGCAAGGAATGGTTCGAGAAGTTCACCTGGGCGCTGCGCCATGGAGCCATTCCGGCCGGCCGCATCACCTCGAATGCCGGCGCCTGGGAACACAAGCCCGCCACGTCCACCATCAACTGCACCGTGTCCGGCACCATTGCCGACTCGATGGACGACATCCTGAACAAGGTGCACGAGGCGGGCCTCACGCTGAAGGCCGGCTGCGGCATCGGCTACGAGTTCTCCACCCTGCGTCCCAGGGGCGCCTACGTGTCCGGCGCCGGCGCCTACACCTCGGGCCCGCTGTCGTTCATGGATATCTACGACAAGATGTGCTTCACCGTCTCCAGCGCCGGCGGCCGCCGTGGTGCGCAGATGGCGACCTTCGACGTCGGCCACCCCGACGTGGAGGATTTCATCCGCGCCAAGCGCGAGGACGGGCGCCTGCGCCAGTTCAACCTGTCGCTGCTCATCACCGCCGATTTCATGGAAGCGGTGGAGGTGAACGCCGACTGGCCGCTGGCCTTCCCCGTCACCGAGAAGGAAGTGGAGATCGACGGGCTTGACCTCAATGACCCCCGCCAGGTGATCTGGCGCGAGTGGCCGGAACAGGGCCGCTACCTCACCAACGAGGAAGGGCTGGTGGCCTGCAAGGTCTACAAGACCATCAAGGCCCAGCGGCTGTGGGACATGATCATGGCCTCCACCTACGACTTCGCCGAGCCCGGGTTCATCCTCATCGACACCGTCAACGAGATGAACAACAACTGGTTCTGCGAGAACATCCGCGCCACCAATCCCTGTGGCGAGCAGCCGCTGCCGCCCTACGGCTCCTGCCTGCTGGGCTCGGTGAATCTCACCAAGTTCGTGCGCGACCCCTTCACCGAGAACGCGAGCTTCGACTGGGACGAGTTCCGTCAGGTGGTGTCGATCTTCACCCGCATGCTGGACAACGTGGTGGAGATCAACGGTCTCCCGCTCGGCCAGCAGCGTCACGAGATCGAACACAAGCGCCGCCACGGCATGGGCTTCCTGGGGCTGGGCTCCACGCTCACCATGCTGCGTATGAAGTACGGCGAGAAGCTGTCGCTGGAATTCACCGAGCGTGTCTCGCGCGAACTGGCCATCGCCGGCTGGGAGACCGCCCTGGAGCTGGCGAAGGAAAAAGGCCCGGCGCCGATCATGGACCAGGACTTCGTGGTGACCGCCGAGATGCTGCGCAAGCGCCCGGAGATGAAGCGCGACGGTATCAAGGTGGGCGATACCATCAAGGGCAAGGTGCTGCACGCCCGTTACAGCCGCTACATGCAGCGGGTGGCCGAGGTGGCGCCGGAACTGGTCAAGGAGCTGGCCGAGGTCGGGGCGCGCTTCACGCACCATTCCTCCATCGCGCCCACCGGCACCATCTCGCTGTCGCTGGCCAACAACGCGAGCAACGGGATCGAACCGTCCTTCGCGCATTGCTATTCGCGCAACGTGATCCGCGAGGGCCGCAAGACCAAGGAAAAGGTCGACGTGTTCTCCTTCGAGCTGCTCGCCTACCGCGAGCTGGTGAACCCGGCGGCGCACCCCTATGGCGATGGCGAGGCATCGAGGCTGCCGGACTACTTCATCACCGCTGAGGACATCACGCCGAAGTCGCATGTCGACATCCAGGCGGCGGCGCAGAAGTGGGTGGACTCCTCGATCTCGAAGACGGCGAACGTGCCGACCGATTATGCCTACGGGGATTTCAAGGACATCTACCACTACGCCTATCACAACGGACTGAAGGGTTGCACCACCTTCCGCTTCAACCCGGAGGCCTTCCAGGGCGTGCTGGTGAAGGAGAAGGACCTCGAGAACACCATCTACCGATTCAAGCTCGAGGATGGCAGCGTGCTCGAGGTGAAGGGCAACGAGGAGATCGAGTACGACGGCGAGATGCATACTGCCGCCAATCTCTTCGACGCACTGAAGGAAGGCTACTACGGAAAGTTCTAGGCGGGCGATCCGGGTCAACGTGAAGCCTCGCCCGCCGTCAGGGGCAGGTGCCGTCAGTAAACTGTGCTGACTGACAGGCCCGGCCTGGCGGTTCAGCGACTGGATTTGCCGCCAGCAGCGGGTCGGTACGAAAAACTGAATTTATTGCGGCGCGCCGCGGGGCGCGCCAGGAGCAGGAAGATGACCATCAAGATCGAAAAGAAGATCGTCGGCTACAGCGTGAAGAAGGACGAGCCGGCGGACGTGGACGGCGTGGCCGAGGCGAAGGCCGCGCCGGAAAGCAATGTCGTGCAGATGCACGAGAAGGTCGAGCGCCCGGAGATGCTCATCGGCTCGACCTACAAGATCAAGACGCCGCTCTCCGAGCATGCGCTGTACGTGACCATCAACGACATCGTGCTCAACGAGGGCACCGAGCACGAGCTGCGCCGGCCCTACGAGATCTTCATCAACTCCAAGAGTATGGATCACTTCCAGTGGATCGTGGCGCTCACCCGCGTCATGTCTGCCGTGTTCCGCAAGGGGGGCGACGTGACCTTCCTGGTGGAAGAGCTCAAGTCGGTGTTCGATCCACAGGGTGGCTATTTCAAGAAGGGCGGCAAGTACATGCCCTCGATCATCGCCGAGATCGGTGATGCCATCGAGCGTCATCTGACCTTCATCGGCCTGCTCAAGAGCGAGGAGCTCGACGAGCACCAGAAGAAACTCATCGCGCAGAAGCGTGCGGAATACGAGAGCAAGCAGAAGCAGTCCGCTGCCGGCGAAGAGGAGGCCACCGGCTTCCCGGCTGGTGCCGAGCTCTGCGCCAAGTGCCAGACCAAGGCCGTGGTCATGATGGATGGCTGCATGACCTGTCTCAATTGCGGCGACAGCAAGTGCGGCTGACCGGTTAACAACAACAACCAGCGAACCAGCGGTTCGGCGTCCGCCACGGCGGGCTTGAAAGGCGGCTCAGGCCGCCTTTTTTATGCCCGTCATCCCCGTGAGGGCGTGTCACATTGTAGGAAATTTCTGAAATACCCCCTTTCTGAACTGTGATTGACGCCAGACTACTGGTTTTTGCCGTCGGGTATGTTATTCATCACCGTTTCGGTGGCGACACCGGATGGCATGGGTTCACAGAGACCCTTCATGGAAGAGGCCGGCGGCACCAGCTGGGCGCGAGCCGGAAGGAGAGGTGGTAATGCTGGATGAAGTGATCGGCTGGGCGTCGATGCTGGCGCCCGAGAAGTGGATGGTGCTGGGCGCGGGTGCTTTCATTGCCCTGGTGGCCAGCCTGTTCATCGCCAGCCCCGCTGTGCTGCGCAGGCTGGGGAGCTGGCAGCTGTATGGCCGCGTGCGGCGCATGGGGGACGAGGTGCTCGAATGCGCCCGTATTCCGGACGGCCTGGGCGGTATCCTGGATATCGATTTCCTGGTGCGGGGGCAGCGCGGCATCACCGTGGTCATGGTCAAGCGTTATCCGGGGGTGATCTTTGCGGCCGAGAACATGGAACTGTGGGTGCAGATGACGCGATCAGGCAGTCACAAGTTCCCGAATCCCCTGCCGGCCCTGCGGGTGCGGGAGGCGGCGGTGCGGGCCCTGATCCCGGATGTGCCGGTGCACGGGGTGCTGTTGTTCGCGCGGGGCAGCCAGTTTCCCAAGGGCAAGCCGCCACAGGTCATGACCCTGGATGAGCTGAACGAGCGGCACCATGGGCATGACGGGCAGGGCCTGTGGCCCGAGTTGGAACATGGCTGGGAACGCCTGCGTCTGCAGGCAAACGAAATGGCGGCACCGGACACCTGACCGGGCCCTTTATGCTGTCACAACCGGAGACTGGATATGGAACATGCACACGTCAAATCGACCATCGCCATCGACCCCGTACGGGCCGCCCTGACCAAGGCGGAGCTGCTGGCCGTGAAGGGGCAGCGCGCGGATGCCATCCAGTGTCTGCGCGAGGCGCTGGCCGACTACCCGGGCAATGACGAACTGGAAGAAAAGCTCAGGAAGATCCAGGCCATGCCCGAGCCTGCCGCTGCGGGTGCGCAGGGGAGTTCCGGTTCCGGCCGTGTGCTGCTGGTGGTGGGTCTGATCGTGGTCGCCATGGTGGTGCTGTACAGCGTCGTCCTGTGACAGGTCGGCCGCCCTGCCGGCGGCATGCCAGGGGCCCTGTCCGGCCTGCCTGCAGACTGTGGTGAAGGTCACGTGGGGATGGTGGTGAGCGGCGTCCCCGCGCTGTATAGTAGGTCGCAGGGCGTTCGCTTGGCGGCGGTGGCGCTCCGGGGTTCCCGGAACCCGACAACAAGCAAATAACGACAGGCCGCGCCCCCATCAAAGGCCGCGGAGGGAATCAACCGTGTCGACGGGCTCCAACGACAAACCGCTTATCCTGCTCGTGGACGACTCGCGCGTCATGCGTATCGCTCTGAAGAAGATTCTTCAGCCCGAATTCGACGTCATCGAGGCCTCCAACGGCGAAGCGGGCTGGGAAGCCCTCCAGGAACACCCTGCCGTACGTTGCGTCTTCACCGATCTGGCCATGCCCGAACTCGATGGTTTCGGTCTGCTCGGCCGCATTCGCGCCGCGGGCGAGGCACGCATCAGCGGCGTGCCCGTGATCATCATCACCGGCAATGAAGACGACCCGTCGATGCGCAGCCGGGCCGTCGAACAGGGTGCCAATGACGTGGTGATGAAGCCCTTCCAGACGGCCGATATCCTCGCCACCACGAAGAAACACCTCACAGCCCCCCGCCCGGCCGCCCCCGCACCCAAACCCGCCG